>USKS01000303.1 GCA_900555345.1 uncultured Eubacteriales bacterium | reverse complement strand
CAGGTCTTGATTATCCGCGGGCTCTCTGCCGGTACTGCTGCCTGAGGTATCGTCCGACTTTGTTTCGGACGCGTCGGTGCCGTGCGCCGTTTTGTCACCGTCCGAAGTGCTGCCGCCGCCATTTCCCGCATTCGTCGGTGTGTCGGAACCCCGGGAGGCGCCGCCGCTGCCGCCGGAGCTTTGGCTGAATTGGCTGCCTCCGCTTGCGGGAGAGCTGCCGGAGGACGTGCCGCCGGAGGGAGCTTGCGTGCTTTGCTGCGTGTCGGAGGAGGGGTTCTGCAGAGCGCGGTTAAGTGCTGCCGCGGCGGAGTCCGCTTCGCTTTGCGAAGCGTTCAGCTTTTCGGCAGCGGCGAGCGCTGAGTCATATGCGCTTTTCACGTTGGAACGGCTCATAAGCCCTGATGCGCGCGCGGCGCAAATTGCTTTTGTAAGAGTATCTTTATTAGCTGCGGAGTAGTATCCCGCAGGCTGTGCGCCCGCACCGGGGATAGTGCCGCCGATGGCGCCCGCACCGCCTATATCCGCGCCGTAGCCGAGAGTGAACTGCACGCGGACCACGTCGCCGTCCGAAAGATATGTGTCGGCAAAGCCAACTTTCGGAAAATTGTTATTTACGCAGTACATCCAGCCGGAGCCGTTTGTGATAATAAACTCTCCGAGGCATCCGCCGTTCTCTGCGTACTCCTCCGGTTCAAAATAGTTCATTGTCGCCGAGAGATGCGGGGAAAGCACTGAGGGGATCGAAACATTTATGTTAAGCGAGCGCGGCGCTGCGGGCGCGGCGCTTCTTTGGTATCCGTTGTATTTCTGCTGCGTGCGCGTGCCGTCCGCGATATAAGCAAGATAAAACGCGGATCTCACACTGCCGCCGTAGTATGCGTTAAAACCGTTTTCCGAGAGCAGACGCAGAAGCTGCTCCGCGGAGGTCTCGCCCTCGTATACGGGCGCTTCGGTCGGGGGGATTATGTAGCCGCTGCCCAGTGTGAAGCCCTCGACGCACCAAACGGCGCTGCCGATCTTTTCTCCCGCTGCGGCTTTTTTGTATATGATACGGTATGTTATTTCTTTTTTCTTTCCGCCGTCCGCGGCGGATACGGTGACTGTGTTTTCGCCCTCTTTTGTGAATACAAGGGTGTAGCTCGTTTTTTCGCTGTCGTCCCATGTGTGGCTGACAGGCTGACCGTTCAGCGTGACCGATGAGTCTATTTTCTTGCCGGAGGCGCTTTTTGCCCATACGTCAAATGTTTTGCGGCTGCCCTTTTGGACGGCGCCGTCAGTAAGCGTCGTTGTAACGGTGGGACCCGACGCGGCCTTCGCGGGCATGGCGGAGGGAATGCACAGCGATACTATTATGCAAATGCAAAATATTATTCTCGCAAGTTTTCCTGTCTTCATAAAAGCGTCTCCTGCGTCTCTCTTTTGTATCGGGTGAATTACGGTAAGGCTTCCCGCGCTGCTTTTGCGGCGCGGGAAGCTCGTTTTTGCAAGTTGGGCGGCTATGGCTTACTCGGCTTTTTTGCCGTCCTTTTTGCGGAGCGTAAATACTATCGTGCACATTGCGACTGCTGCCATGAGCACGATGGAGGTGATATACAGACTGTCGCCGGTTTTGGGATTGTTTTTGTCCTCGACCTTGTCCGTATTATCGGAGGGAGTCTTTGCATCCTCGTCCTTTTTGTCGCCGCTCTTGTCCTTGTCGGGGTCGGCGGGCTTTGATGCCGCTTCAATTTCGGCAAGTGCCTTTTCTATGGCTTCGAGCACGTCGTAGTTATCGACAAGCTCCTTTGCCTCGTCGGGCAGGGCGTTGTATGCGCTTCTCGCGCCGAGGATCGCGTCTTTGCTGTCGATGGTGACCTTGCCGATGCCGCCGGAGATCTTCACATGGGTGGGGAAGGTTGCGCCGCCCATGCCGACGATGCCGGCATTCTTTACGATCTCCACCATTTCCTCCACGGTCAGGGCGTCGGGATCGGCGGGTGCTTTCACCTCTTCGCTGACGGTG
>USKS01000302.1 GCA_900555345.1 uncultured Eubacteriales bacterium | reverse complement strand
CCGCATCTCCGTCGGTGCCTGCCCCGCTCGTCTTTCCGGCATCGCCGCTTTTCTTGCCTGCGTCCGCAGCTCGGAAAAGCCTGCCGCAAAGCTCTATCCCGCCCTCGGAGACAAAGCAGTGCTCCTCGCCCGAAAAAGTATCCGCGACCAGACTGTCCGTCGGAGGATCCCAGCGGGCGAAAACGGAGTCATATACGATTTTTGTAATAAAAAATGATAATAAACTAAAAATCAGAGTAATAATAATTGCGAAACGTAAAATCACAACCGGTGTAACCCTTTTACCGTTTTTCATTATTATCACCGCTTTCGGAGTATTTATGTTATACAGTCCTCTCACCGATTTCAAAATAGTTACGGAAGAAGAATTTCCCCGCCGCATCAATGAGATAGAAGACACTGTGCGCGCCGCATCCCTGTCCGGCACGCTTATGTCGGGCAATATGCCGCTGTACTGGCGCGCCGACTGCGTTGAAGGCGCTCGCGCCGCCGTTGTCATTGTTCACGGCTTTACTGAGTTCAGCCGCAAATACGACGAGCTGTGCTGGTATTTTATGAATATGGGCTACGATGTTTACGTATACGATCAGCGCGGTCACGGTCTCTCCGGCAGAGAGACCGGCGACGCATCGCTTGCACACGTCAACAGCTTTGACGACTATGTAAACGACCTTGACGCCGTAATAGAAGGCGTTGTGAAAAAGCACTCCCCCGGGCTGCCGGTATACCTTTTTGCTCATTCAATGGGCGGCGCAGTCGGCGCACTGTATATGTGCCGCTGCCCCAACAAGGTCTCAAAAGTGCTGCTTTCCTCTCCCATGGTAAGCCCGAAAACTCACGGCGTGCCGCACAAGGCGGTTTGCCGCATGATCCGCCGCGAAGCGGAGAAAAACAACTCATGGGACAAAATGTTCAGATACGCGGGGCATTTTGAAGAAAATGTGGATTTTTCAAAAGCCGCCGACAAAAGCTACAACCGTTTCAGGCACAATCTCGATATGAGGATCGCGGACAAGCGCTATCAGAACTCTTCCTCCACAAACCGCTGGATGACAGAAGCTCTGCAGGTGCGCGACCGTATCCTCGACCCCGCGGCGCTTTCCCGCGTTACGGCGTCCGTTATGATAATTGCCGCAGAAAAGGACGGCGTCGTGTGCCTGCATCCGCAGAAAAAGCTGGCGCATATGCTTGGCGAGCGGTGCCGCTATGTTATGATAAAAGGGGCAAAGCACTCCATATATGTCTCGGGCGACGAAATCCTCGAAACGTATATAAATACCGTCCGCGATTTTTACGGCATGTGACTCTATCTTTTATATTTTACACCGAAAAGCACAAAATTTCAACATTTTTTATCATTGATGGAACTTTACATCAAAATGCTTGCCGCGCGGCAAGCCTTTTTTCGCTTTCGGGCTTAACATTTTGCCCGCGCGAAGAGGTCCGACATGCGCAATTCTGCACGGCGAGTGTTGACTTTATCGCCGAACAGTGCTATAATTACCGAAGAAGCGACAGCGTTTTTCAAAATTTATTTCGCTGCCATCGGAGGTGGTTTTATGGCAAAGCTGTATTTTAAATACGGAGCTATGGGCTCCTCCAAAACCGCGCAGGCACTTATCACCCGCTTTAACTACCGCGAAAAGGGTATGGAAGTATGGTTCATAAAGCCCGCAATAGACACAAGAGACGATTCCGACGGCAAAACCGTCATCCGCTCCCGCGTTGGGCTTGAGGCACCCGCTGACGCTATCGGCGAGGATGTTGATATCGGCAAGCTGTTCCATGACGGAAATCACGACGGATACTCCGTTATCATCGCCGACGAAGCACAGTTTTTCAGCGAGGAGCAGATAAAGCAGCTGCGGGATATAGTAACGTTTGATAACATCCCCGTTCTGTGCTTCGGGCTCCGGACCGATTTTCAGGCAAAGCTTTTCAGTGGCTCCCGCGCGCTGTTTGAGCTTGCAGACAGTATCTCCGAGATAAAATCCATATGTCG
>USKS01000301.1 GCA_900555345.1 uncultured Eubacteriales bacterium | reverse complement strand
GGTGCGGGGTGAAACCCCGCATATATACCTTCCCTCATGTCGGGGTGCGGGGCGCGGAGCCCCGCCAATACCGTTCTCTGCGGGGCGCGAAGCCCCATAAAAGCCCTTCCTCCTCAGGCGCGGCGGCGCACGGCGGCGTGCCAGCGCTCAACGGGGAGCTGCGACAAAACAATCGCCGCAAACATCAGCGCGCAGCCAACCCATTCCCTCGCCGTAGGAAAGTCCGGTTCGCCTATGATCATCGAATAACCTATCGTCCCCAGAACGGCGAAAACGGATTCAAGGCTCATGACAAGCGAGGCGACTGCAGGCTCGGTGCGCTGCTGACCCAGTATCTGCAGCGTGTACGCGATGCCGCAGGACATAACGCCCGCGTAGAACAGACTGAACCATCCGCTTGTAAGCTGGGAAAGTTTCGGTTCTTCAAAAATGAACATACATATTCCCGAAAGAGTTGCCGACGTAAAGAACTGTATGCACGAGACCTTAACGCCGTCAAGACCCGGTACGAATCTGTCTATCATTATGATATGCACCGCAAATACCACGGAGCACAGCATTATAAGCGCGTCGCTCGGCATTACCGTAAAAGCTCCGTGTATGCAGAGGAAATACAGCCCCACGATGCCGAGCGCAATGCTCACCCACATGACAGGGCGCACACGCTTTTTCATAAACAGACCGAATATCGGCACGATAAGGATATACATAGCCGTTATGAAACCCGCTTTTCCGGAATCCGTGCCGGCGTTGATGCCAAACTGCTGCAGACACGATGCCACGCACAGCACCGAGCCGCATCCCACTCCTACAAAAAGCGTGCGCAGGCGTTTTTTCTTCGACTCTTTTTCGTATGTCCCGTTTTTCTTGCGTATAAGTTTTGTTATCAGTATGAACGGTATCAGCACCGCGCCGCCGAGAAAACTGCGGACGGACTGAAACGTAAACGGGCCCATGTGATCCATGCCGGTGCCTTGCGCAACAAAGGACGTGCCCCAGATAAACGCACAGATCAGCAGCATCACAAAACCGACTATACCATTACCTGATTTTTTCATACTTTTTCCTTTTACAGGTGCAGCCCGGCGGTTTTTTCCGCCTTAGCGGATGCCGGGCAAGCCCTGCGATTTTTTATTTGTTTTCCGCGCTTTTTTCGGCGGCACCGCCGCGTCGCCTTGCGGGGCGGCGGTACTTCGTTTCGCACTGACGGTAGTCGAATATGGGCGGAACGGACGCAGTCTCACGGTCAAAGACGCGGCCGTCGCGCTTTGCCTTAAGCTCCTCTATAAGGAACCACATCTCGGTGATTATGGTCTCGCCCTCGCGTATGTCGGGAAGAACGATGCCGCCGTTTTCGTTGAGCACAGCCTCTGCCTCTTCTATGTGACCCAGATGTATGTGCGCAAGAGTTATATAAATTCTTATTCTGCCTATGTCAAGAAGCTCTTTTGACAGCTTTTCGGAAAGCTTTAGCACCTCGCTGTCCATGCCGGGGTGGCACAGAAGCTCCAGCGCTTCTTTTGCAAATGACGCGTCGTCGGGGCGCATGAGCGCTGCTTTCGCGAGGAGGCGGGCAGCCTCGGCATTGTCGCCTATCTGACGCTTTACCTGAGCCATGCCGTACACAGCCCACGCCGAAGGTGTAAGCTGCATTGACTTTTCAAGCTCGTTCCATGCGTCCTGCAGTCGGTTTATGCTGATATAGGTGATTCCCAGCTGCATATGGGTGTACCAGTCGTCCTTGCCCGCGCCTGCGGCGCACGCTTCCATCATCCGTATCCACTCGGGGCGTATCATCCACGACGCGGGTACTTCGTCGGGGGTGTGCGCGGGGAATGTGCCGTTTGTCATAAGGCTCTGCCAGTCCGCCTGCTCCGCGTCGGGAGCGGTAAAATCAAGGTGCGGCGCGATCTTCGCCATGCCCTCTTTGTCGCGGCGCAGATAGGCGCCAAGCTCCAGATTTTCCTGCACCGTCATCTCGGAAAAGACATGCCTGCCCTCGGG
>USKS01000300.1 GCA_900555345.1 uncultured Eubacteriales bacterium | reverse complement strand
AGGACGGCGCGGTCGCCATTGCCAGAATGCCGCCTGTTTTAACGTTCATTGCGATTCCCGTAACTCTGTTTGCCGCCTGATTTTCTCTGAGGGTAAGCTCCAGCTGATTTTCAAGTTCGTACTGGATATACGGGTCTATCGTAGTTGTAAGATTTCTGCCGTTTTCGGCGTCAACGTACGTTTCGTACTTGAAGTCCATGTCGTTTGAAAGCGCGTCCTGCGCCGTGACATAGCGGCCGCCCGTGCCCTCAAGCAGATTGTTGTAGTACGCCTCAAGTCCGTATATGCCGACGCCGTCGGAGTTGGTAAAGCCTATCACGTGACTTGCAAGATCTCCGGAGGGATAGTAGCGGATAGTGCCCGCGCGCAGATATATCTGGGTAGTAAGCTTATAGTCATCTATAAACTTTCTTATTTTTTCCGCATCCTTTTCACTTATCTTATCGGCTATCTCCTCATAGCGCCTGCCTTTTTTTGCGGTCTTTTTCATCACATCGTCGTAGTCGACGCCGAGAGTGTCCGCCATAAAGCGCGATATGAGTTCGTCCATCTTCACACTGTACTGACTTCCGTCGGAGGCAGCCCATGCATATATGCCGCTGTCATTTTCATCCTCCTCGGACTTTGCCATAGCGTCGATTATATCCTGCGGAGATATGAAGCAAAGGTATACTGTAGAGTTCGTGGCAAGAATGCCGCCGCCGGAATCGTAGATGGTGCCCCGCTCGGGATTGACCTTCGTTTCCACGGTGATCTCGCTCATTACCTTTTCTTTGTAGTAATCGTACTCGTATATCTGGAGATACGCCAGACGGCAGGCGATGACAACAGCAACTGCGGCGAAAAACAGTATTATAATGTTTGAGCGCAGCGCTGTTTTTCTGCTTATTCTCTTTCTCTTTTCCGCCACTGTATTTCTTCCTTTCCGTCACTGTGAGCGCGGCGACGAATTTGTCCTTTTGATATTATGCCGCCGCTTATGTGTTTATGATACTTTGATTTTCGCTCTTTTCCGGATCATCGCCCGCAGCAATTGACGTGTGAGCGCATTCTCTCCGGCTGTCGGAGCGCGTTTTGCCTTTTGGCGCCGACGGCGTTTTACAAAGCGTCGGCCGCGCAATGCCTGTCCCATGCCGAAGAAGCGCATATTTTGCCGAATGCCCGAAATTCGCAAAAAGCCCGTCATCTTTTTATGATGGCGAGCTGATATCCGCTTTGCTTGTATAAGTAAAACGGTGCTGCCGCGGTGTCGCGGCAGCCATACCTTAAATTGTCTTATTTTATATAGTCCATGAGGTTATCCCAGTTTCTGCCGAACGCCGACATGACCGTGCCGAATATGCCGTAGTCACTCTCCGCGCTGTCGGCGTTTTCGGATATGACCTCAACGCGCTCGCCCTCGGACAGGCTTATGTACTTTGACTCCACCTGATTGCTCTTGACCATTCCTATGTCCTCGGTAGCGGCACGCTCTATCTCGCGAACGTCGTTTTTAAGATCGACGCTGAGAGACAGCTTGTCTATCTCTTCGCAAAGCGCGCTGCGCTGAGACTCCAGATCGGATATTTCGCTCTTGAACTGGCTTATCTGCGAAAAGCTGAATATTATCATCATTACGACCACCGCAAAAAGTACAATGGCAATGATTATTCCCTTTGAAACGTGAACGTTATCGACTTTGACCTCATCGCGTGCCGATGTCTTTACATCGGAATGAAGAGCCTTGAACCACGCGATGGGTGAGGTAACGTGCTTTTTTGCAGCTGCTCTGCGCTCTGCCTCGCGCTGCGCGCTCATTCTTGCCTCGCTGCCGTCATACGCTCTGCGGCGTATCTCCGCTGCTCTTGCATATGCCGCCGCATATGCGCCGGAAGCAAAAGGAGTTGTGACCTCTGCCGCCGCGACTCTTCTCTGCGCGGACTGCTGCATTGTCGCGGTGTGAGCGGCACCTGTCTCTTATACACATCTCCGAGCCCACGAGACTAAGGCGAATGTCGTATGCCGTCTTCTGCTT
>USKS01000299.1 GCA_900555345.1 uncultured Eubacteriales bacterium | reverse complement strand
ATGCTCGTTGCCGTCGTCGGTGGCGCAAATAACGGCGTCCACCTTGCCCAGCATCTCCAGCGGGTCGTCCACAACGTTCGGTATGCACGATGCCTTAGCCATATGCTCTGCCATTTCACGTTGAGCGTAGCCAGTGCAGCATATATGAGTTATATGCGCGCCGGGGATGCCGATGGTCTCATCGGGCTGCTTGTAAAGATAGTCGGGGATAACAGGGAACGGACACTGGTCCATATATTCCTTGTTGTAGCCGTTGAACATGGCGCTCCAGGAATAGGGGTGCCCGTTGCCTTCCGTCATACCGAGAATACCGATTCTCAGTTCCTTATCTCCCAGTGGGACACTTGCCATAGGTCTCTGCCTTCTTTCTGTCAGTTATTTTTCGGACGTGAAAGTACCTTCATAATCTCGGGTATATCAACGTTCTTAAAGGTCTCCTTGATAAGCGCCGTGGTCGCTTCGCTTATGGCGGGCGCTTCGAAGTAGCGGGCGTTTGCTTTCACCTGCTCACTTGTATCGGCACCGAGCACAAGGCTTGTAACACCCGGCACGTCTCGCATAAAGGATATTGCCATCTCTGCAATGCTCATTCCCTCTTTTTCTGCATACTCACGCAGCTTTATGATCCTCGGCTTGGCGTGCTCGCACAGTATGGGATCGGTTATCTTCTCGGGATCGAGGAAGAACACACCCTGCAGAAATACGCTTCTGACAAAAACGGTGAAGTTTCTGCGGCGCAGCTCTTCAACGGAGCCGTCGTTTATGAGCCTCTGGTCAAAAATGCTCATGGGTATCTGCGTTACTGTGTACTGCTCGTGGCGCAGGATTTCGCGGATCTCGTCAGCCGTGTAGACGGATGCGCCCACAATGTCTGTGTAGCCGCGCTTTACAAGGTCTCCCATTACCCGCGCGCAAACGTCGGGTTTATAGCGCAGGTTAACTCCGTTGTGCAGCATTATGTTGTCAACTTTGCTGACGCCCAGCTTTGCGAGAGAGGTCTCCACGTTTGTGATGATCCACTTTTCGACCTCGGCATCGCTTCCCTCTTCAATCCCGGGGACTTTGGTCGTTATGTAAGGCTTATTATCTACACCTGCCAGAAAGCGGCCGAGCACATCCTCGGAGTTTCCGTAGGCGCGCGCCGTGTCAAGACTGTTAACGCCGCTTTCAAGGGCGCTTTTCAGCATATCGCGGCTCTGCTCCTCGGGGGGCTGACCGTTATCGTTGGCAATACCGTAGTTCATGCCCAGCTGAACCGTGCCGAGGGTCATCTTAGAAACTTTTTTGCCGGAAATTTCCGTGTACAGCATTATTTAATCGTCCTTCCGCTTATATTTCTCGCAATATTGCGGTAATACTGCGAAAGTCCCACAACGTCCGCGCCGGCGGATATAAAAGTATATCCCAGGTCGACAAGCTCGTCAAAGTTGGCAATTCCGCCGGTGGTACCCGCAAACTTTCCGTGGCGGCGGGCGCACTTGGCAACCTTTTTGCGTGCCTCGACCACCTCGGGACGGTCAAGCTCATACGGGAAGCCCGCGCCCTGGCTGAAGTCAGCGGGACCGAAGAATATCATGTCGATGCCCGGCAGCGCACATATTTCTTCAAGCTCTGCCATCGGCTCGGGATCTTCTATCTGAACAATGACAAAGCGCTGCTCGTTTGCGCACTTTACATATTCCTTTTCATCCACGAGGCAATATTTTCCGTCGGCGTTGCCGCCGTCGATGGGACGTCTGCCGACGGGATGGAATTTTGTATAGTACACGATCTTTTCAGCCTCTTCAAGGCTCATAAGGTGAGGCACCATGATACCTGTGGAGTCTCCCTCCAAAGGGCGCACAAGGTCGCTGTAGCAGCCCTTTGAAACTCTTGTGAGTACATCCACATCATAGCACTTAGCGCTTCTGACGGCGTTTTCTATAAAGGACCAGTCACTGGGGATATGCTCCATATCCACCCACAGATAATCAAAGCCGACGCCGCCCAGCATTTCGCATACGCGATAGTCGGTCAGGTTTACAT
>USKS01000298.1 GCA_900555345.1 uncultured Eubacteriales bacterium | reverse complement strand
ACCTTGCAATAGATCTGACTTCGGCAACTCCCGAGAGTGCGGGAGAAACTGCAGAGCGGCTGCAGGGCAGCTTTTCCGCTTATCTTCTGCGCGCCGTGCTTGACGGCAGAGATTCCGAGAATGCCGCCGCTGTAAAGAGCGCCCTCCAAGACGGCGGAGTAAAAGCATACACATATATTTCGGCTCCTCCTCATACGGAGGAGACCACCGATGAAGGCACCGCCGGGTGAGGGGGCGATATATGCAGTATAATGTTATAAGCGAGTTTTACAGCGAGCGTCCGGTGGTCATATGCACCGGAGACTCGTGCGTTGTATGTGCAAATCCCGCGGCGTCGGCAAAGCTTCGGCACATAGCCGAGGGAGAAAAGCTTTTTGATCACATGGAGCCGCTGGACGTTTTGAAATACAGAGCCATGTCCGATGCTTGCGCTTCGGTAAAACCGTTTGTGTTCGGACTTTCCGGATACTACGGCTTCGAGCGTGCCTGTGCCGTGTTTGAACAGATCATGGGCAGACGTTTCGCAACGGTCGCTCTGTACAAAAGCGGCGAGGAGATATGCCTGCCGGAGAGCCTTTCTCAGATGGAGTCCAATACTCACAGACCGGAGGAGGTCTCACGTTTTCTTTCCTGCCTTTCGTCAGTCCCCGCGGAGATCTTCGGCGAGGATGACAGGGTGGCAATGCTTGATCTGCGCGAGACGGCAAAAAAGTGCATCTCTGAGATCATGCGCCGCAGCAGCCGTATGGACTGCACGGTAGAGTACGAGGAGAACGAAGAGCTTTCGGACTATGCGTGCTTTCCGGTTCGCGTGGGGCTGCCGAACTTTATGAAAATGACGGCGGCGCTTCTGCATGCCGCAAACGATATTTCCTATTCGGGAAAGCTGTATGTAAAGCTTTGCCGCTACGGAGAAGAGGGCGAGATCCGTATCACGACCGATACGGTCAGGCTCAGCTGCGGCGCGGACGGACTTGAAGCGATCATTGACGAGCTGCCCTCAAGCGCGGTGTATCTCACAGTCTGCGATTATATAGCGGGATGCTCCGACTGTACTCTTGACGCGGAGGTATCGGAGCGCGGCGACAGGGTGACTCTGATACTTACATTTGCGGGAAGATATCCTCACGGCGCGGACTTCAAAAGCCGCGATCAGTTTAAGTATTTCGACGCTCTGCTCAGCGAAACGCTGGAGCAGTTTGAAAGACTGTGATTCGTTTTGCGGCCCGGGCATTTTTGCGCCGACTTTGCAAACGCGGACTGCGCATCGGAGAAACGGTGATCATTTCGTAAATACTCGGCGGACAGCTTTGCACTTTTTCAAAACTGTCCGCCCGTTTATATGTTTTTATCCCGCGCACAGTATCAGTGCAAGCAGTATCACGGTTTCGGGGTCGGGACAGCTGCTGCCCGCGATCATGAAGATCAGCGCTATGAGCAGGATCTCTTCCTTGCCGATATTTTTGAGAAAAGACGAAAAGGGAGCTTTATCCCTGCAGTCCTCATTGCGGCAGTCACCGCCGCATTCCGCGCGGTCCGTGTCGCAGCGGCAGCAGTCGGAAAGACAGCGAACGCCTTCGCGGCAGTCATCATTTTCGCACATATCGCGGACGGCGCCGCCGTCCGGGCAGTTCGCTGTATCATGATCCTTGTGATGTATGTCGCCGGGGTGCCGCCTGCCGCACGGCACTGCGGTGCAGCGGTGGTAGGGCGTATCGGGGTCACCGTACATGGGAAAAGCGTCGTCGCGTCCGTCGCTCCGTGTCTTGAAACGGCTTCCGTCGTATCCCGGCGGCGGTGTCAGGGTAAAGTTGCGATCCTCGCCGCGGATATTCATGCCGCCTTCGCGGCGGTCTGTCATGCCTTTGTTCTTAGAATACATACTTTCGGCTCCTTGTCATTTGTTGCCCGAGTTGAAATCGGAGAATGTTCCCAAAAGCCCCGTCAGCTTTTCAAGCTGCAGCATACTGTCCACGATGCGCTGCCTGTTGTCACCGAGATACGGACGGATCGCACCGAGCAGCGCGC
>USKS01000297.1 GCA_900555345.1 uncultured Eubacteriales bacterium | reverse complement strand
GACCTCCGGCTCCATGCAAAGCGCGCGCACTATCGCGACTCTCTGCTTCTGTCCGCCGGAAAGCTGACCGGGATATGCGTCGGCACGGTCGCGCAGGCCTACCTTATCAAGGAGCTCAAGCGCCGAGTTCTCCGCCTCCTGCTTTGATTTTTTCAAAAGCTTTACGGGCGCGATGGTCATATTTTTCAAGACCGTCATATGAGGAAACAGATTGAAATGCTGGAAGACCATGCCCATTTTGCGCCTGTGCAGATTGATATTGTTTTTAGGGTCGGTTATGTCAACGCCGTCAAATACTATGCTGCCCTCAGTGGGCACCTCCAAAAGGTTCAGCGAGCGCAGAAACGTGGATTTTCCGCTGCCGGAGGGTCCGATTATCACCACGACCTCGCCGCTGTGAATATCGCAGTCTATGCCGTCGAGCGCTTTTACCGCGCCTTTGTTGTAATGCTTTTTAAGGCCGCGGATCTTTATAAGTACATTATCTGTCACTGTTGCGCAGCCTCCTTTCGAGCAGCTTTACAAGGTAGGAAAGTACAACGACCATAACAAGGTATATCAGCGCCACCGCTATAAGCGGCATGAAATCGCTGTACGTTACGCCTCTGATTATGTCTCCGCCGCGGGTCAGGTCGTTAAGACCGATAAAGGCACAGACAGAGGTCTCTTTCATAAGAACTATAAACTCGTTTGCGAGCGACGGCAGCACCGCCTTGAACGCCTGCGGTATGATTATGTACCACATTGTAGCCACATAGCCGAAGCCGAGACTGCGTCCCGCCTCCATCTGTCCCTCGTCAACGGACATTATGCCGCCGCGGACTATCTCCGCCACATATGCGCCGCTGTTTATACCGAACGCAAGCACCGCCGTTACCATCTTGTCAACACCCAGCGGCAAGAATATCAGAAAATACATTATCATCAGCTGCACGACCATAGGGGTGCCGCGGATGACCGTCAGATACACGCGGCATATGGCGTTGCCGATCTTCAGCTTGCCGGTCTTCGTATGTGTTGCGCAGATTATTGCAACTATAAAGCCGAGGACGATACCTATCATGACCGCAAAAAGTGTTATCTCAAGCGTTCTGCCCAGACCCTCGGTCAGATATTTCCACCGGTCCTTCTCAATAAAGTTAAGTTTGAAATCATCGCAAAAGCCGCTCCACCACTCGGATAGGCTTTGTAGCACGTTCTGCATATATAATATTACCTTTCTTATTTATGCGCCGCTGCGCGGCGCCCCCCCTTAACGCACGACAAGGGGCGGCATTGCGCCGCCTCTTGCAGTGCCGCGCCGCCCGCGGACATTATGCGGGCGGCGCTTTTATCATTTGGAGGGGATGTATTTATCCACTATCTTCTGAACAGTGCCGTCGTCGATAAGCTCGTTGATAGCTTTGTCAAGCTTGTCGAGAAGCTCGGTATTGCCCTTCTTGACCGCGATGGCGTAGTCCTCGTTTGCATACTCGGTATCAAGCAGCTTGAGTCCTTCGTTTTCTTCAACGAACACCTGAGCGGGTGCGTTGTCGATGATAACCGCGTCAACGTCACCGTTCTTCAGTCCGAGAACGCAGTCCGTAGCCTTGTTGTACTCTACTACATATTCCTTGCCGAAATCGTCGGTCGCGTAGATGTCGCCGGTTGTAGTGAGCTGAACGCCTATCTTCTTGCCCGCAAGATCTTCAATGGTCTTTATGTCGGAATCTTCCGCAACGATTACGGACTGGATGCCCTTTGCGTAAGAGGTGGTGAAGTCAACGCTCTTCTTACGGTCCTCGGTAACGGTCATGCCCGCCATGCCGAATGCGTTGTCGTTGGAGTTTACATAGGAGATGATAGAGTTGAATTCCATATCCTCGATCACCAGTTCCATATCGAGCTTGTCGGCGATCTTCTGAGCGATCTCGGCGTCGATACCGATGATGTCTTCGCCGTCGTAATACTCATAAGGCGGGAAGGTTGCGTTTGTGCACATGATGAGCTTATCTTTTTCTTTCGCTCCGCAGGATGCAAGGCATGCTGCCGTCATAAGTG
>USKS01000296.1 GCA_900555345.1 uncultured Eubacteriales bacterium | reverse complement strand
GGATACCTGCCGGCAAAAGGGCGTGACGGTCGTGGTCATCACGCACAACAGCGCCATCACGCCGATGGCCGACCGCGTCATCCACATCAAAAACGGCACGGTGGAGTCAGTGGAGACGAACCCCGCCCCCACGCCGGTGGAAGAAATTGAATGGTAAGGAGAGACGCGGGACGTGAAAGCACTTAAAAAAAGCACGCTGCGCGAGATAAAGTCAAGCCTTGCCAGATTTATAGCTATATTTGCCATAGTTGCGCTGGGTGTGGGCTTTTTCTCGGGGCTGAGAATTACAAAAACAGACATGCTGAAAACGGGCAGCGGATATATCGCCGACCACGCCATGTACGATTTTCGTCTTGTGTCAAGCCTCGGTTTTACCGATGAATCGGCAAAGAACGCCGCAACGACTGCCGGCGTGAGATATGCCGAAGGGGAAATATCTGCCGACGTGCTGCTTGAAGCCGACGGCGCGGACGCCGCCGTCAGCGTGCACAGCCTGCCGAAAAACATAAGCACCCTCTCCCTTTGCTCGGGCAGGCTTCCCGAAAAGGCAGGAGAATGCGTTGCCGACGCACGCCGCTACGGTGAAAACGATATCGGCAAAACGCTTACCGTCGTACCCCCGACGGACACCGATACAGGCGCGGACAGCTTTTCCGTATGTGAATTTACAGTCGTCGGCACGGCAAATTCCTGCAACTATCTGAACTACGAGCGAGGCTACACGACGGTCGGCAGCGGCAGCGTTCCATATTTTCTGTACACGGTGCCCGAGAGCTTTTCTTCCGAGGTTTACACATCGCTGTACATAAAGCTTGACAGCGACCGCGAAATATACTCCGACGAATACAAAAACGAGATCGACAGCCGAGCTGACGACATGAAAGAGCTGTGCCGCAGCCTTGCGGACAGCCGCAGAGCGGAGCTTATTGACGCGGCAGTCGCGGCAGCGGGGCTATCGGGTATTCCGGGTGCGGAGCAGGCTGCGGAAAACAGCATCCCCGAAGCGGACACATATGTGCTGACAAGGAGTGAAAACACGGGATACGTCTGCTTTGAGAACGATTCTGCCATTGTAGAGGGAATATCGGGAGTTTTTCCCGTGTTCTTCTTCCTTGTGGCGGCGCTTGTGTGCGTTACCACCATGTCCAGAATGGTGGAGGAGCAGCGCACGCAGATAGGAACGCTTAAAGCGCTCGGCTTCTCGCCTCTTTCAATTGCATCCAAGTACATATTCTATTCCGGCAGCGCCGCCTCTCTCGGTGCGCTGTTCGGATATTTTGCGGGCTGCATATCCATTCCGAAAATAATCTGGAAGGTATATGACATCATGTACGGCTTCAGCGAGCTGAGTCTTGACTTCAGCCTGCCGCTGTTTCTTATCTCTCTTGCGGTGTCCCTTCTGTGTTCCGCAGGAACTGCCGCCATTGCCTGCAGCGCCTCTCTGAGAGAGCGTCCCGCCGCACTTATCCGCCCCAAAAGTCCCAAGGCGGGCAAGCGGCTTTTCGTTGAAAGACTGGGCTTTATATGGAATCACCTGGGCTTTCTCGGCAAGGTATCCGTGCGCAATATTTTTCGATATAAAAGCAGAATGATAATGATGATACTCGGCATCGGCGGCTGCACGGCGCTGCTTGTCACGGGCTTCGGCATAAACGACTCCGTCAGCAACATATGCAACTACCAGTTTGACGAGATAATGACATACGATATGACCGTTTCGTTTTCAAAGGACATGGACGACGACGCCCGCGGCGATTTTCTCTCCGCCTGCAAGGACGGTGACGATGTGCTGTTCCTCCACTCCGGCGAAATAAAGGTAAAGGGCGGCGATGCCTCTGACAATGCCACTCTTATAATTCCAGAGAGCAGCACGGAGGGCTTTATCGATCTGCACGACAAAAAGCGCGGCATCGACTACCCCGACTCGGACGGCGTTGTGCTTTCCAAGGCGCTTGCGGACAATATCGGCGCCGCCGGCGGCGACAATCGAATGAACCTCGTCTATGACGAGGATGACGTTGCCTGCCTTTTTGACGTCTTCGATGAGTCC
>USKS01000295.1 GCA_900555345.1 uncultured Eubacteriales bacterium | reverse complement strand
TCCCTGCTTCAGATTTTTCTTTACAGCGTACCAAAAATCGCTCCATACAAAAACAGGCTCGCCGCGCAAAGTGTTGCGGAGTATGTACGTCGTTCCCACGTGGACGGGACCGAATGTGAAAAGCGTAAGCAGCGAGATACCGAAGAATATCCATGAAAGCGTGGAAAATGACAGCACTGTTCCCTGCCTGCCGTAAACGCCCATCAGCGTCATAACAAGGGGCGATGAATCAAAGAACGCGCTTCCCCGCAGCACGCTGTACATGCTGCTTACGGGGCTGAGGATATCAGTTGCGGTATAGGCATACGCCGCAATTGCGAAAAATATGGGAAAATTGCCGAAGATGAGCAAAATATTGCATGAGAAAATAATGTTCAGCTTGCGTCTGAAAAGCTTGAAAAAATTCGCAATGCCGGGCTTGTCCAAAACCTTGACTTCGTCTTTTTCTACGCCTTTTCCGTCACGGCGGAACATATTCTCGAACGGATTGAGGCTTCGTCTTCGCTTAAGCTCGGGCTCGTCGCTCGAATCGTTCATATTCGGGTATTTTTTTGACATTCCTTCGGTCACCTTTCCGTAAAGAGTAATAATGTTCCGAAAATCAGGCATACAGGCAGATATACGGTATAATTCTGAGAAGTGCCGCGGCGCCGCACACTGTAAAATAGCATATAAGCCGCACCGCGGGGCGCATTCTGTCGCTTGCCGAGAGCATCACGCAGTACACTGCCGTAAGAAGGGTCACCGCGCCGTAAGACGTGAGCACCGACAGCGCTCTGCATGAGGCGATGTTCTGAATGCAGAAAACACAAGACGCGCCCATGACGGCACCGCGCAGGGAAAATACCGCTGCCGCAGCTGCCACGGACTGTCCGGGGCATGTACAGATACTGATAAGAAAGAACGACAGTATATCCGCAAGGCAAAGACGAACGCAGCCGGCAGCAATACCGCCGGAAAACGGCGATCTGAATGCCAGAGAGACTCCCTCGGGAAAGCTCATAAGCGTTCCCAGTCGGCAAAACACCGCAAAGGACAGCGCCGCCGCAAGCATTACCGCCGCGCCCGCGCGCGCATAAGGTCTCCGAGCTGCCGTATACATCATAAGGATCACCCCCGTTTGTAAATACTATGAGGGTGATATTATATGTATGACCGGCCGCGCCGGTGCGCAGCCGGTCATTTTTCCGTGTTTCGGGGCAAAAACCGATTATTTGTCAGCAGTCTCGGTTCAGTCTTTGTTTTCGTCGCTTGCGTCGGAAGCGTCTTTATTTACCTGTGTTTCGTCGGTCTCCGGCGCTTTTTCCGCCGCATCGCCGCTGTCAGGTTTTTTCGGAGCCGCTTCAGGCTTCTCTGCCTTTGCGGAGTCTGAGCCGGACTTCAGCGCCGTGTTCTTGACGATCACAATAATAATTACAACAGCTGCAACAGCGGCAACCGCAATGCATACGATAACGGCAGCCTTACCCATCTTGTTGCGCTTTTCTGTTTCATGACGTTTTATCTCTGTAGTGTCGGGAGCGCCGGTGGTATCCTTGACGTATCCGGGCTCTTCCGTAACGGGAACGCCGTCATCATCGGTAACGGGATTACCGTCGCTGTCGTACTCATACTTGGGGGGAACCTGATCTTTGTCCGTCACCACATATGTCTCGTATGAGCCGTCCTCGTTCTTGATAAGCTTACCGGAATCGTCAGTTACAAAGTCAGTAACAGGGGCAGCGGTCGTTTCTCCATCACGGGTGGTAACGACAAATCCGTTCTCGTCTGTCGTTTCATCAACAGTAGCATCAGAGCCGGAAACGGTTATGTAAGCCTTGTTCGTGCAGGAAACGCTCTTATCTATAGCAGAAAAGTTACCCTTGCTGTCAACTTTGGGAACAATGAACCAGCCCACACCGTCATTGGGGAAAACGAGCTTTATCTCATGGTTTCCGTTGGGGCAGACCTTGAGTATCTGGAAATTCAGTCTTACGAAAAGTCCCGTTTCCTCGGTGACACCGTTTTCATTGTTAAGTGCCGCAAAATAAGTAAAGCATCCGACGCCCTTATC
>USKS01000294.1 GCA_900555345.1 uncultured Eubacteriales bacterium | reverse complement strand
GCCCCCAACCGTGCCTGCGGCACGGACTCGACATTCGACGGCAGAGCAAAAATGCCCTTGCAAGCAAGCATTTCTGCTAATTTTGCGAAACGTTGGATATATATACATATAGTGCGGGGAGGTGCCCCGCGTCCGCACGCGCGGCGTGCGCCGCCTCCGTCGGCCCTTCGCCGGGGGGGAATAATTTTTGTAAGGCAGGTGACTCGGTGAAAAGCTTAAAAAAGTGGCTTATAAATATAGCTATCCTTGTAGCTGTCACGGGAGTTACGGTCTGGTTCGTGTTCCGCGGCAGCGATTTTGATGAAACCGCCGAGCTTATCGGCAAAGCGTCGCTTTTCCCCATGATACTGTCGGTTTTGCTCGTTCTCATTTTTGTGATGAGCGAATCGGTCATTATATATTATCTCATGCGGCTTTTCCCCGGAAAGCGCAATATAGGGCATTTGTTCCTTGTTTCGTTTGCGGGTTTCTTTTTTTCGGGGATCACTCCGTCGGCAAGCGGCGGACAGCCTATGCAGGTATACTTCATGAAAAAAGACGGTATCCCGCTTTCGGAGTCCGTCCCCGTGCTCACGGTGGTCACAATACTGTACAAGGGCGTGCTTGTGGCAACGGGGCTTGCCGTGCTTATATTCCGCCCGGCGGCGGTAATGCAGTATATCGATCCGTACATATTCTGGTTCTGGCTCGGACTTGGGCTGAACGTTGCGTTTATAGCCGCGGCGGTGCTGTTTATTGTAAAGCCCGCGGTCGTAAAGTCGTTTATAGGCTTCTGCATTTCCGTATATTCTAAAGTTTTCAAAAAGCGCGACTGCGCTCCTCTTTATGCGAAGACTGAGGAATGGAGCCGTCAGTATGAGGGCGTTACTCAGTGCTTCAGACGTGAGCGGCTGCGCACGCTTGCGGCATTTCTGATGACGGTGCTTCAGCGCTATGCTCTGTTTGCCGTAACGGGTCTTTGCTGCCATGCCTTCGGTCTGCCGCCCGGCAAAGCGGCGGTCTCCGTAATGCTGCAGGCAATGATATCCTCTGCGGTGGATATGCTTCCGCTGCCCGGCGGCACCGGCGCGAGCGAGCTTTTCTTCGCCGGAGTGATGGGTCCGCTTCTCGGCGACGAGCTTGTATATCCGGTCATGATAGTCAGCCGCGGCATCGGCTATTATTCGCAGATGCTTTTGGGCGGTCTCTTTACCGTCGTTGCGTTTTTTGTGTTCGGCAGAAATAAAAAGGTCAGGAAACAGCTATGATAGGTTTTTACAATTATACGATCATCCTCACGTTTCTCAGTCTTGTATCGTCTATATTCGGCATGACGCAGGCTATCGACGGCCATTTTAAGACCGCCCTTGTATGTCTCGCCTTTTCCGGCCTGTGCGATGCCTTTGACGGAAAGGTCGCGCGCAGGAAGAAGGACCGAACCGACGATGAGAAGCTTTTCGGCATTCAGCTCGACTCGCTCTGCGATGTGGTCGCTTTCGGTGCATTTCCTTCTTATCTCTGCTACTGCATGGGGGTGCAGGGCAGACTGGGATTTCTGGCGGTCATGTTCTATTGTATCTGCGGTGTGATTCGTCTGGCGTATTTCAATGTAATTGAAACGAATCATTTCTTTTCGGAAGAGGAACACGAAAAAGTATATTACGGTCTTCCGATTACTTCGATTGCGGTTATTCTGCCGCTTGCATATCTGCTGCGGATGCCGCTTACCGAGAAAGCTTTCAGCAGCGTGCTTTTGATTATGCTGTTTGCGATGGGAATGCTGTTTATTTCAAATTTCAAGCTGAAAAAACCAAGCAATAAAGTTTTATTCGCAATCTGCGCGGTCGTGGCGTGTGCACTGCTCTTTATGATGTTCTTCCCGGGTCATCATTTTGCCTTCGGCGGCTTCGTTCGTGTTTAAAGGAGTTCTTATGGAGTGCAGAAACAGAAAAGGACAGATTATCGCGGGAGGCGAGAGCCAGGACGCTTTTTTAGAAAAGCTTTACGGGACAGGTATGGGCCGTGCATTCCTGAAAATTTTGGTTAAGCCATGGATAAGCAGACTTGGTGGCGTCGTTCTT
>USKS01000293.1 GCA_900555345.1 uncultured Eubacteriales bacterium | reverse complement strand
GGCCGGAAATCGAATCGAAGCCGGGGTAATTCGTGATGTGCCCCGCCTTGTATAAGCCGCTGGTCTCCGCGGGGTTCGCAACTATGCCGACGGTCTTGCCGCGGCTTCGCGCCGTCAGCGCGGCCCCTGCCGATGCAGCGCCGCCGCCGATTATAATTATGTCAAAGCTTTCAGACATGAAGCATACTCCTTCTTTTTTCTATAGCATATCATTTTTTTATTGTAATATCTACTATAATCGTTTATAATACAAGATATTTATTTCACAGGAGATACGAGCCATGGAAGAAACTGCGAGAAATTTTATTGATTCCTTTATCGTTGAGGATCTTTCCGAGGGACACCGCTGCTACGGCATGAAAATACACACGCGCTTCCCGCCCGAGCCGAACGGGTATCTGCATATCGGCCACTGCAAGGCGCTGACGATAGACTTCGGCACGGCGGAGCATTTCGGCGGACTGTGCAACCTGCGCATGGACGACACGAACCCTGCCAAGGAGGACAACGAATTCGTTGAGGCCATTCAGGAGGACATCCACTGGCTGGGCTTTGACTGGGGAGACAGGTTTTTCTTCGGCTCCGACTATTTTGAAAAGACCTATGAATACGCGATAGAGCTGATAAAGAAAGGCCTCGCCTACGTGTGTGAGCTTACGCCGGAGCAGTTCAAGGAATACCGCGGCGACACGACGCACCCCGCCGTCAGTCCGTGGCGCGACCGGCCCATTGAGGAAAGCCTCGACCTTTTTGAGCGCATGAAAAACGGCGAGTTTGAAGAGGGGCGCTATACCCTGCGCGCGAAGATAGACCTTGCCAGCGGCAACTTCAACATGCGCGACCCCGTGCTCTACCGCATCCGCTATATCGAGCACCACAGGCAGGGCACGAAATGGTGCATCTTCCCGATGTACGACTTTGCCCACCCGATACAGGACGCGCTTGAGGGCATCACGCACTCGCTGTGCTCGCTGGAGTACGAGGCCCACAGGCCGCTTTATGACTGGGTCGTGTCCAACGTGTCCATTCCGGGGATAAAGCCGCGGCAGATAGAGTTTGCCCGTCTCGGCATAAACTACACCGTTATGTCAAAGCGCAAGCTGAGAAAGCTTGTGGAGGAGGGCTACGTCAGCGGCTGGGACGATCCGCGTATGCCGACGCTGTGCGGGCTGCGCCGCAGAGGCTACACCTCGCGCTCCATCCGCGATTTCTGTGAGCGCATCGGCGTTTCCAAGGTGGATTCCACTGTGGAGTGGGCTTTCCTTGAAAGCTGCCTGCGCGACGACCTGAACGCCAACGCCAAGCGCGTTATGGCGGTGCTGCATCCGGTGAAGCTCATCGTCACCAATTATCACGAGGGCAAAACGGAGCTTCTGCCTGTTGAGAACAATCCCCTCCGTCCGGAGGACGGCACGCGCGACGTCAGCTTCTCCCGTGAGCTGTACATCGAGGCGGACGATTTCATGGAGGTTCCCGCGCCGAAGTACAAGCGCATGTATCCGGGCAATGAGGTGCGCCTCAAGGGGGCATATCTCGTCATCTGCACCGGCTACAAGAAGGATGAAAACGGCAATGTGACCGAGATATACTGCGAATATGACCCGGACAGCCGCGGCGGCGATCCCGCGGACGGCCGCAAGGTCAAGGGCGCAACTATCCACTGGGTCAATGCGCTGGACTGCGCCGACGCCGAGGTCCGCATGTACGACTACCTGTTCACCGACCCCGATCCCGACGGCCCGGACAAGAACTTCCTCGACTTTCTTAATCCGGACAGTCTGGTCGTGCTCACCGGCTGCAAGGTGGAGGCCGGTCTCGCCGCCGCGCCGATGCCGGTGAACGGCAAGGACTCCGAGGGGTATCAGTTCATGCGTCAGGGCTACTTCTGCCTTGACAACAAGGACGCGAAGCCCGGCCATCTGGTGTTCAACCGCTCCGTCGCGCTGAAGGACAGCTTCAAGAAATAACAGAATATGAACAGGCCCCGGTTTTCAAAAGAAAACCGGGGCTGAGACTGTCGAAAAAGTGGCTTTACCACTTTTTCGAGAAAGCTTCGCTGCGTT
>USKS01000292.1 GCA_900555345.1 uncultured Eubacteriales bacterium | reverse complement strand
TCGTTCTCCGCGCCCTCAAAGGTCACACTGACATTGTATTCAACGGCGGCGGCATCGACACCGTTCTGAAAGCTGTGCCAGAAATCCGAGTCTACCGACTTTACTATGACCGCGATCTTCTTTTTCTCGTCCGATTCCGCGCCGGATGCGCACGACACGGCGCATAGGCACACGGCAAGGCACAAAAGCATGCATATGATCTTTTTAAGCCTCATAGTCCGTCTCCTTTTCCACCTTCGGTATGCGCACACTGACCGTTGTACCAACGTCAAGCTCGCTTTCGATATGAATGCCGTATTTTTCGCCGAAGTATATCTTCAGCCTGTCGTTGACGTTTTTAACGCCTATGCCGCTTGAGTCGCTGCGCTCCTTCAGAAGTATGCGGCGGCACTGCTCGGGAGTCATGCCCACGCCGTTATCGGCAACGGTTATTATTATATCGTTTTTGTCGTCCGGCGCCTCGTGCACGGAAATATCTATCCTGCCCTCGTCCACCATGCGGTCAATGCCGTGATATATGGCGTTTTCGATAAGCGGCTGGATTGTGATTTTATTGCACAGATATCCCGTGAGCGACGGATCCGTATCAAAGCTGTACGAAAACTGATTGCGGTAGCGGTAGCTCTGGATGACAAGATAGCTTTCGGCGTGCACAAGCTCGTCGCGTATGGGGATAAGCTCGTGCCCGCGGCTTATGCTTATGCGGAAAAGCTTTGCCAGCGAGCTTATCATCTCCGCCGCCTCTTTTGTTTTGTCCTGCTCGCACATCCACAAAATCGAGTCCAGAGTGTTGTAGAGAAAATGAGGATTTATCTGCGCCTGCAGAGCCTTAAGCTCTGTTTTGCGAAGAACCTTTTCCTCTTTGCGCACGCGCTCCATAAGCTCGCGTATCTTTACGGACATATGCTCAAATGAAGATGAAAGCGACGCAAGCTCGGCGACCGTCTCGCCTCCGCCCCGGTACGTAAAGCCGTCGGCGTTCTTTTCAAACTCCTTCATGGCGCGCATAAGAGAGCGCACGGGCGCCGTTACTATTCTCGAATATACCAAAAGCACAACGCACGCAATAAGCGCCGTGCAGAAAAGCGAAAGCCCTATACTGGCAATTATCTGCGTGCGCCGCTCAACGGCAAGCTCCTCCGTGCTGCTGACGCCTACAATTCTCCATCTGCCGTCGGCAGTGGACACCAGCGCGCGTATCTGGTCTTTTTCAACATGAACTCCGTCGGAAAGTCCCGAGACCTTTTCGCGGTCCTCGCTTTTCAGTCCGGAGTACAGCAGCTGCTGCTGCGGATGATATACTATATTGCCGCTGCGGTCGATTATGTAGCAGTATCCCTGCCTGCCCACACCCACGGCGTCTATGTACTTTGCTATCTGCGAAAACTTGAAATCTATTGCGACGTATGCGCCCTCTCCCAGAACTCCCTCGTCCGTTTTGGTCGCCATTGTGACGACCCACGGGTACATATACTCGAAAAGAGTCTGCACATGAGGGCCCGAAAGGGCATAGCGATAGTCTCCGTCAAAAAGCTCCTTATCAAACGAAAGATCCCTATACACGTTTTCTTTTCTTGCGTATCCGCTGCCCGCGCAGACGACGATCCCGCCGTCGGCGTCGTAGACGGTGACGGCAAAAATATCGTCCTCAAGCTTTACGACAGATGAGACCTTCTGATAGAATTCCTCCGTGTCGGCACTCTCCTTTACAAGGCGCAGAACGGAGCTTAAGTCTTCTTTCATGGTGTCGAGGTTTGCGTTTACGGCAAGCTCCGTCTGTCTGACAGCCTGCTCCGCGCTGAGCTTTGCGTCCCGCATGAGGGCGCGGCTGTACACCGTTGCGAAAATGGTGATGCATACGGACACCGCCGCAAGCGTGGCGAGCACTATGGATGTTACCGTCAGCGCATACAGGCTTACGGAAAAGCGGTGTTTTTTCTTCATGTAACGCTCCTTTCAAAGCGCGGGCAGGCGCAGATGGGCGCTCCCCATAGGGCAAGCGGGAGTTCAAGTGTTTTAGGCGATCTTACTGTACCGTATTTCAGTGCGCGCTTTCCAAAAGGCGCACGGCGCCTCAAATA
>USKS01000291.1 GCA_900555345.1 uncultured Eubacteriales bacterium | reverse complement strand
CCCTCAGATCGCAAACGGTGAGATCGGCGCCTGCCGCCGTAAGCTCTTCGGCGGTGAACGATGTGGTGACAGCGCACGCCGTCATGCCTGCGGCTTTTGCCGCAGCGACTCCCGAAAGCGCGTCCTCAAAAACAAGGCAGTTCGCGGGGTCGGCGCCGCACAGTGCGGCAGCCTTCAGAAAAATGTCCGGCGCGGGCTTTTTCTTTTCCACCATGTCTCCCGTGACGATATTTTTGAAAATATCGACTTTCACGCCTATGGCGCCGAGGTTTGTTTCGACCTTGAATTTTCCCGCCGACGACGCGACGCAAATGGGTATGCCCGCGGCGTGCAGTCCCTCAAGCACGGGGCGCGACCACGGAAAAACGTGCAGCGTTTCTTTTGCGTATCTGCCGTACAGACCGTACGCCTCGTCCACCATTTCCGGGCAGAACTCAACGCCGTGGGCGCGGGCGACCTCGCCTATGTACAATGTGTCTCCCATGCCGGTATACGGCGTGAATTCGTCATACTCCGGAAAGACGCCGAAGCGGTGCAGCGCGTCGGCGCAGGAGCGCTTGAACGTGTCCTCGGAGTCGACCAGAACTCCGTCCATATCGAATATTACAAGCTCGTACACGCCGCGCCTCCGAAAATAGCTTTATACCTAAAGTGTATTATATCAAATACTTTCGGCAAATTCAATAGATATATGCTAAATACATGGAATGCGCCGAAAAGCGCAATAATTTTACGAAACGCGGATAACGCTTACGCTCATGGGGGCAACATCGCCGTCCGTTGCCGCTCCGCCGAGAAGCTCGGTGCCGCATATGCCCGTATGAAGGACAGTATCGGATACGTTTGCCGCGCTCACGATGCGCGCCGCTCCCTTTGTTCTTTCAAAAACTATGTACCCGTCGCCGCTGTCGGTGACGCAGAACGCGCCGTCGCGGTACACGGGATCCCGGCGCAGCGCGCCCAGACGTTTGTACCACTGAAGGAGCTCCGCGTTTTCTCTGCCCCAGGGGTAGGTGCGGCGGCAGAAGGGGTCGCGTCCGCCCTCAACGCCCGCCTCATCACCGTAGTATACGGAGGGCACGCCGTACACCGTGTACTGTATGCATGAGGCGATCTTAAGGCGCTGCACTCCTATCTCTCGCTCCTCTTCGCTCATTGCGCGAACGGACAGCTCCCGATTTGAAAGGGATGTGTACTCCCTGTCTCCCAGAACGGTAAGTATGCGCTCGGTGTCGTGGGTGCCGATAATGTTCATAAGGCAGTCGCAGACAAATTTCGGGTATGAGGAATATATATCGGTAAGGCACCTCGCGAGAGAGCGCCCGTCTTTATGCAGTATAAAATTCACAAGCGCCGTGCGCAGCGGGTAGTTCATAACGCTGTCAAGCTGATGACCCTGAAAATACTTTCTCAGCTTTCCGTATGCGATCTTGTCGGCAGCGTTCTCCCATACCTCTCCGATAATGAGAGCGTCGGGATCGGCGTCCTTAACGCTTTTTCTTAGATCCTCAAGAAAAACGTCCGGCAGCTCGTCGGCAACGTCCAGCCGCCAGCCTCCGCTGCCCTCTTTTACATACTTTGCGCCGACACCGTCCCGCCCGCAGAAAAAGCTGCGGCAATCGGGATTTGACTGTCTCAGGCGCGGATGTATCTTTATGCCCCACCAGCACTCGTAGTCATCGTCGTCCCTGCCGAAGGTGTACCAGTCACGGTACGGGGACTCGGGATGCTTGTACGCGCCGACGGAGGGATAGTTTCCGTATTTGTTGAAGTACAGGCTGTCGTCGCCCGTGTGGTTGAAAACGCCGTCCAGAATAACGCGTATGCCGCACTTTTTCGCCTCGGCAAACAGCACCGCAAGCGCTTTGTCGCCGCCGAAGGCGGGATCCACCGTGTTATAGTCGCCGGTGTCGTATTTGTGGTTTGACGCCGCTTTGAACACGGGGTTCAGGTACAGCACCGTAACGCCCAATTCTTTCAGATATGCAAGCTTTTCCGATATGCCGTACAGATCGCCGCCGTAGAACAAATCGTTTTTCAGCGGGTCTCCCGGCTTTTCGGCAAACTGCGATATTGGAGCGTACCAGTCGCTTTCGTTGCAGACA
>USKS01000290.1 GCA_900555345.1 uncultured Eubacteriales bacterium | reverse complement strand
GCCGATGACGCAGCGTTTTCAGCACTGCACTTATATGCCGCTTTTTTACCGCTGCATAAAATATGCTCGCAAAGCGCGCTTGCGGCGGAAGATGCATATCCGCACCGCCGGCAGTCTTCTGCCGTTTCAACGTTAATTTCAAGCGAATTCACGTCATCCGTGTAATCATTTATGCCTGCGTAAGACATGATCTTCCCGTCACCGACGACGGCAAACATCACATCTCCGTCGCCTTCAAGCTCTATGTCGCAGCCGCTGTTTTCGCACAGCTTTGACAAAACAGCCTGAGAAGTTATTTTTATGCAATCGCCGCGAATGAGCTTTTTATTCAATTGACTCATATCACGCATCTCATACTCGAGTATCATCTGATTTTCATGCTCGACATGTCGGTATCCTATATTTTCCGCAATTGCCTTAAATTCGCCGTCTGTATATTTAAGAGCCTTATCCGACAGCAAATCGTCTCCGAATTTTTCGATCACACGCCGCGCGGCGTCCTCACAGAACGAATATGCGGTCACGATAGGTTCTCCGCGCGTCGGAACAAATATTTCGATCGGCACCGCAATGCAGCTCCCGCCGCTCAGTACTTCTTTTTCAAGCTCGGCAGATTCAAATCTAAGCATATCATACCCCTCGCTTTTTGTGCAAATAACCGTCTATAAGAATAGCACAACGGCGCACTGTTTTCAATATTTATTTAATTTTTATGTTTTTTCAGGGTTAAATTCTCTCGAAATACTGGATTTTACGGCTCGTTTATGGTATACTTAATCAGTTACATAATACTCAGATCAGAAAGGACTAAAAATGCCTAAATATATAGAAAAGGCGGAGAAGCTGACTCTCCCCGTGATCCCCACGAGAGGACTTGTAGCATTCCCCTCCATACCGCTGAATTTTGAGGTCGAGCGCGATTTTTCCGTCGCCGCTATAGACGCCGCCCGCGAGTGCGATATGTATGTATTTCTCGTGTGCCAGCGCTCTGTCGACTGCGATGAGCCTACTCCCGCGGATATATACGAAACAGGCACGGTATGCCGCATAAAACAGACCGTCAAAACTCCCGAAGGTATAACCAGAGTTATCGCAGAAGGCGTTTGCCGCGGAACCGCCGCGTCCTTTACCGCCGTCGGCAGCTGCATATATGCGGATGTTATAACAAAGACCGTAACTCTCGCCCGCGGCGAGTCCGATATCCGTACCGAAGCGCTTCTGCGCGAGGCGACCCAGTCCCTTGAGCATATGCTTTCGTTCGCCCCGGGCGACAACAGCGATCTTCTGCTTGCGGCAAAGGCCATCACCAACCCCGGACAGGCTGCGGACTTTATAGCTTCCAGTGCCCTTGTCAAATTTGAGGACAAGCAGAAAATACTTGAAATATACGAGCCTCTCGCACGCCTTGAAACGCTTATCGTCATTATCGAAAGCGAAACAAAGCTTCTGCTTCTCGAAATGAACATACACAAAAAGGTCCGCGAAGCAATCGACGAAAACCAGCGCGACTATTACCTGCGCGAGCAGCTCAAGGTCATTCAGGGCGAGCTCGGCGGCGACAGCGAAGACGAAGCCGACGAATACTATGACAAGATAGACGCCGCAAACCTGCCCAAAGAGGTACACGACAAGCTTTATAAAGAGGTATCGCGTCTTGCGAAATCTCCCTTCGGCAGCCCCGAAGCTACGGTACTGCGCAATTATCTCGATATCTGCCTCGAGATCCCTTTTAACAAGATAACAGAAGACAGACTTGACATCGCGGAGGCAAAGCGCATACTTGACGCCGACCACGACGGTCTGAAGAAACCGAAGGACCGCATACTGGAGTATCTCGCCGTAAAGCAGCTGAACCCCGATCTCGGCAATCAGATAATCTGCCTTGTAGGACCTCCCGGAGTGGGCAAGACCTCCCTCGGAGCTTCCGTTGCCCGCGCTATGGGACGCAAATTCGTAAGAGTTTCCCTCGGCGGCATACGCGATGAGGCGGAGATTCGCGGTCACAGAAAAACGTACATCGGGGCGATGCCCGGCCGCATTATGCAGGCGATGAAACAAAAGATTTTCGCTATCGAAGCCGAACGCTTCGGCCGTAATGCCAAGAGCTATAACC
>USKS01000289.1 GCA_900555345.1 uncultured Eubacteriales bacterium | reverse complement strand
CCGAAAAACGGCGTAAACATGATATGCCGGCACGGCGAATGCTCTCTGAAAATAATGGACTTTGGCATTATTGAACTTGAAGGCGGACAATCTACCGGGTTTTCCACCGAAGACCGCGAAGTCGGATTCGTTATACTATCAGGAGAGGCGGATTTTTCTTTCGGAAATACAGTGTGGCGTTCGGTCGGCGGCAGACGTTCTGTTTTTGAAGGAAAGGCTCACAGCGTATATATGCCACGCCGCACGGAGCTTACTTTGACGGCAGGGATGCACACGGCGATAGCTTTCGCCTCCTGCCCTGTAGATGAGGACACTCAGCTGCAGCTGCTGAAGCCGGAAAATACTCGTTCTGTC
This sequence comes from uncultured Eubacteriales bacterium, assembly GCA_900555345.1. Next base: position 1,804 of record USKS01000289.1, on the reverse strand, counting down.
ATTCTCGGCGCAAAGCCCTGCGAGAGATACAACGATTTTCTCATAGACGAGCGAAGCAACGCAAAGCATCTTACCATCGGCGAGGCGTGGATAACGCCGGGCAACTGGGCCGGATATCCGCCGCACAAGCACGATGAAGACCCGACGAGGGAATATATGAAGAGATATACTTCTATCAGTTTCAGCCCGGTCAAGGCTTTGCACTTCAGCGCATGTACACCAAAGACGGCAGCATAGACGAATGCTATACGGCAAAGCACAATGATGTTATAGAGTTTCCACGCGGATACCACACCACAGTCGCCGCACCGGGATATAACTCATATTTTCTCTGGATGTCGGCTGGTGAGTATCAGGGCTTCTACAGATCCTATGATTCAGAGCATGAATGGTATGCCGCTGCCGAGAACATGTTGAAAAAACTCTGAAGCAGACACAGTACAAACGATCGGCAAATTCAGTCAGCCGGTCATGGCTTTTCAAGGAGGATAAATATGAAATTCACTATCGAACAGGAAAGAAAGCTTATTGAATGTTTTCTGGAGCCCTGCGGAGTTTCCTCCGAGGACGCGCGCGTTATCAGCGACGTTGTCAGTTACTCGGATTTTACCGGCACATACTCCCACGGCCTTTCGCGCTTTCTAACTTACGTCAGGCAGTATCAGAGCGGCGCCCTCAATCCCAAGCCTGATATACGCAAGGTATGCGATTCCGGCGCAGTCGTGAAATATGACTGCGACCACTCTTCCGGACTTGTCGCAGTCAACAGAGTATATGAAAGCGTGCTTGAAAAAGCAAAAACCTATGGCGTTGCCATAGGCTGTGCAAGTCACGCAGCCAACATAGGCTGCGGAGCATATTACGGACGGCGTGCAGAGAGCGACGGTATGCTTTGCATTTTTATGAGCAACACCTATCCCGCTATGGCTCCGTTCGGCGGCGCAGAGCGTCTTGTCGGAACAAACCCCATAGTTATGGCTGCTCCGGCAGGTGAAAAGACCGCTCCTATACTAGACATATCCACAAGCACCGTCGCAATCGGCAAGGTCACCGCATACGCGCGCGAAGGCAAAACCATGCCGGAAGGCTGGGCTACCGATATCGACGGCCGCCCCACGACCGACGCTTCCATCGCCCATGCCGTAACTCCCGTCGGCGGCTATAAGGGCTATGGTCTTGCCGTTTTCGTGGATATCCTCAGCGCGGTGCTGACCGGAACCTCCTACGGTGCACAGATTCCGTTTGTTACCGAGATGAAGTACGAGGATACCGGCTTTGCTCTCATACTTATAGATGTTGAGCGCTTCATGCCGCTCTCCGACTTCAAGGCCCGCATAGACGACTACATCTCCATGATAAAGAACAGCCGCAAGGCCGTTGGCGTCAGTGAAATATTCATGCCCGGCGAGATCGAAAATCTCAAGTACACCGCAAATGTCAAGGACGGCATGGATATAAGCGATGCAACCTGCCTTGAGCTCACCGAGCTTGCAGTAAGCATGGGTCTGCTCGACAAAGACGGCAGCCTCTATGAGCTGTGCAAATAACTCCTGGCAGCGCGAAGAAACCCAGTCTATGAGAATTTAAGAGACAGAAGACATACTTTGTGTATGTCTCTGTCTCTTCAACGCAGTATTAGCGCTGCCGCCTCAGGCCTGACAGAGGATGTTTTTGTTCAGGCAAGGCGAAAAGCCCGGAGGCATATTTGAGAGCCTGACAGAGGATATTTTTGTCCAGGCAAGGCAAACGGAGCCAAGGCATACTTTGTGTATGTCTGGCTCCGTTTAACGCCGCATGGGCAAAA
>USKS01000288.1 GCA_900555345.1 uncultured Eubacteriales bacterium | reverse complement strand
GTACATATAACCGGTCACATCCTCCTGGTAAAGCTGCCAGAACAGCATTTTTGTTTGAAGTCCCGTGTTTTCTATAAGCTGCTGGGCATAGTTATATGAGTTCTGCCTCATGCAGCAGTACGCCCACTGGCGGTGAGAGCCATCGGTGTCAAGAGCGACCGCGGACGCCATGCGGTCTTTCATTTCGCCGTACTGCGCGTCCCAGTCATAATACTTGATAATATTTTCGGGAGTGCCTCCGCCCGTGTATATATACTGCCCGCAGCTCGCGTCGTTCAGCAATACATATCCGCGGCTGTTTTCCGCGCTGTACGCGGCATCGCCGTAGTGCGGCATTGCGGACATGACCTCATCGTGCGGCGTGAACGCAAAAGTCATGGGACACAGCAGCGTGGAGCTGTCATTGTCTATCATCGCCTGCATGAGGTCGACGCGCTCATACATGGGATAGTTTCCGATTATAGACGATTCTGAATACTCGTTTGTCGTATAATGACCGTAAGGGTAGGGCAGATTGCGGAATACCGGCACGACTGTCGCGGCGCCCGGCCATATTGAGCGCACTTTGTTAGCGGAGTCAATAACGCTTTCCATTTCGCCGACCTTCGGCTCGTCTACATTATAAAAGTAGAATTTGTTCTTTATTTCATCCCATCTGTCCGATGACTGCAGCTGATCGTACAGCGACGCATATCCGGAATAATCGCTCTCTATGTAGTACGGAGACGATGCAGCGCCGCAGCCGTTTGTGGAAACTCGCACTGCCGTGACTCTGTCGTTGTACAGATACTCGTTTGAAACATCCAGCTTTCCGGGCAGATCCATGCCGCACATGCGGTTTTCAAGCAGATAGTCGTAAAACGTTTTGTATTTTCCGCCGTAGCTCGTGTCGTTTGCGATGTAAAAGGCGGTCTGCAAAGCGGTCTTTTCGCTGAGAGCGAAATCCCATACGTGAGCATAGACAGTCGCGGTCTTTACGACCTCGCCTGCCGAGTTCTTTATATCAAGCTGAGCCGAATACCAGCCGGCGGGGGTGTCGGCGGCACTTCTCAGCTTTATGAAGAATGCCTGGCTCTTGCCGCCGTTCAGCTTGAAGGTTCTGACCTTCTTGAGCGGGGCCACCGGATCGGGAGTCTCACCGTTTCTTATAAGGCTGCTGCTGTCGGTCATGCCGAGCACGCTCTGCGTGTTGGCATTCGTGACGTTTATGTACATCTCATAGTAAAGCTCCGCAGGGACGCTCGCACCGCTGCCGTCCATGGCGGAGAAGGCGGTGACCTCGGCTTTCATGCCGGTTTTATCCGCATCAGAGTACAGAACGAACTGCGCGCTTTCAATTTCGTTTTTCGCCATGTACACGGAGTACGTATCCATGCCGGACGGGGTCTTATCGCTTGTGAGTACCTTTTTGAAGGAATGCTCAAACCAAAGCGAAATGGATGAATCCTCATTTGCCGCAGTCTGCTTTACATAGCTGTCGGCGGGGTCGTCGGATGCATTCTGTGCCGACAGGCTGCCTGCGCATACCGCACACAGTATGAGCAGTGCCGCAGCGGACAAAATGATGCTTTTTACCGTTTTCTTCACTGTATTTCCCTCCGTAAATATAATAACTAAGTTAACTATATATTACCATATTTTGTATTATGTGTCAACCGTTTGATAGAATACGCTGCAAATTTATATCATTTTACACATAAACCGCCGTCTCAACCGCCGGTTTAGTATTTCTTCAATGCTTTACTGCAAAGCTCAACTTTTGATTTATTGATTTATTCTCAGGCACGGGATATAATCGGGGTGTAAGCAAAAAAGCCGCGCATAAAATGCGAAAAAGGAGAATGAAAATATGTTCAGCATAACAGAGACAGGCAAAAAGATTCAAATACTCAGAAAAGAGGCAAATCTCACGCAGATGGAGCTTGCAAACCGCCTCGGCATTAGCTTTCAGGCTGTTTCGAACTGGGAGAGAGGCGTTTCCATGCCCGATATTTCAAACCTCGGTCAGCTTGCCGAAATACTTTCCACAACGGTGGATGAGCTCATCGGCGACAAGACCGCGGTGGATATAATAAACGGAAATCCGTGCAGCACCGATATGAGCGTTGAGGAGTTCAACGCAGTGTCTCCCCTGCTGCTGCCGGAGGAAAACCGTGAGCTTCTGGACCGCATCACGAAGGCCGGAGACAG
>USKS01000287.1 GCA_900555345.1 uncultured Eubacteriales bacterium | reverse complement strand
TCATGTTGTAGTATTTTTCAATGTGTCTTCTGGAACGCGCAATCGTAACGCTGTCCAGAATTTCAAAGAAATCGAAATCTAACATCCGCATCAGCTGGTCTGTGGTGCGCAGCTCCGCATCGGAATTACTCCATGCGTTAAAGGCTTTCTGCGCGTTGCGGAAAATTTCTTCCACGCTCCGGTGCGTGGAAAGCTTGTCTGCCCACGCGCTGCTGTTGCCCTCATAGGCCAGCGCGAGCTGGTTGCGCAGGTCGTAAAATCGGTTATTCACGGGTGTTGCCGACAGCATCAGTACCCGCGTCCTTGCGCCCGGACGGATGACCTTGTTCATAAGCCGCGTGTAGCGGTTTTCCTTGCCCTCCTTGTTGGCGTCGCCGCCATTGCGGAAATTGTGCGATTCATCGATCACCACAAGGTCATACGCAGACCAATTCAGCTTCGAGAGGTCCGTTCCGCCAGAGAAACCGCCGGAACGTGATAGATCCGTATGGTATAAAACGTCATACCGCAGTCGATCTGCCGCGATGGGGTTATTGACGTAGTTCGCTTTGTAGGTCGTCCAGTTGTCCGCAAGCTTCTTGGGGCAGAGCACCAGCACGCGCAGGTTGCGGTTTTCGTAGTATTTGATAACGGCCAGCGCAGTAAATGTCTTGCCGAGGCCGACGCTGTCCGCCAAAATGCAGCCGTTATACTGTTCCAGCTTACTGATAATCGCAAGAACGGCATCCTTCGGACGTTTTCCCTGTGCGATCGCATCCGTAATCGCCTTAAAGACCACCTCGTTATCCTGTGGAAGCCGTAAATCTTTTAAGCTCTGAAAACTTTCTAAATTCTCGGCTGTTAAAGGGAGCTCATTTTCTAAAAGCCACCGGCTGTCCTCGATATTTTCATCCGTCTTTCCGCTGAAAACGCGCGAAACGGTAGTATACAGGCAATATCCCGTACTGCCGGCGTCATACACAAGCGCGTATTTTTCGCCCGTCTCAAGCTGCGGCGTGAAAAAGCGGGTGTCGTCCGAAAGATCGCTGCCTCCCGCAGAGGAATACAGCCTGAGCCCGTTCTGTGAGGCAAGCGCTATCCTTGAGCGGAACATGGCAAACCGGGGAGAATGGACCTCGTCATACGTTATGTCCGAGTATACTCCCACGGACACTTCGGTATCCGAGTCAAGGTCGCGTATGAGATACATGAGGTTTGAATATGTGATGCTGCCGCGATAGAATATGAGGATAGTAAGGAGAAATGCCACAAGCACGATAAACGCGGCGTATCTCGCATATCTGTATCTGTTTGCAACGGCAAGATAGTATTTGTTGTACGCTCTCTCCTGCTCGTCAAGATCTATTCTGACTTTGCCGCCCCTCGGATCGCGGACGCTCCGCGCTTCGTTTTTCTCCGCACGCGCCGCTTTTTCTCTGCGCTTTTTCTTTCTGCCCGTGCTGATAAGCTCGCCGCCGTCGTCAAAAGGCTCTTCTTCTCTGCGTTTCTTTGCCATGACATATTCCTCCTTTCGCCGAATGTTTCATCTATGCTTTTTATGCATTTGTATAATATGGTTTGCTGCCGTCGGTCATTCGCAGCGCCAGTCTATGGGAATATCGTAGAAAACCTCCGACAGGTACAGTCCGCAGGCAGACGCCGTGCGCCCCGCGCGGCTGCGGTCCCGGGCGGCAATTATATCGGACATATCCGAAAAGGGTATGCGCTCCGCCGCCATATCAAGCAGCGTGCCCGCCATGATGCGCACCATGTTGTATAAAAATCCGTCGGCGGAAGCCGTGAAGGTCACAATGCTTTCCGCTTCTCTTTTGACATTTGCCTTAAACACCGTTCGAACCGTGTCGGTGATCTTTGAGCCCGCAGCCATAAACGACGCAAAATCATGCGTGCCCGCAAAGCACTGTGCCGCGGCGCTCATTTTATCTACCGTTTCGTCCGAAATAGGGCGAAGGCATCTTTCGCTGCGCCCGACCTCAAATGGATCGGAAAACGGCGCGTCGCATATGCGGTATACATACTCTTTGCCGCGGCAGTCGTACCTTGCGTGAAAATCCGACGGGACCTCTGCCGCCGCCGCAACGGATATATCCTGCGGCAGAACCGCCTCAAATGCTTTGTGGATCTTCCCTGTCGGTATACGGCACTCGCCGTCCGCCTCCGCCGTACAGCAGAAATTCAGCGCGTGAACGCCCGCATC
>USKS01000286.1 GCA_900555345.1 uncultured Eubacteriales bacterium | reverse complement strand
AGCACAGCGTGCGCTCGCGGCCGTATTTTTCGTATGCCAGTATTATTTTCTGCACAAGTCTGTGGCGCACGACGTCGCGCTCGCTGAACTCGTGAATCACTATGTCGTCAATGCCGCGCAGCACCTTGACCGCCTCGGCAAGTCCGCTTTTCTGACCGTAAGGCAGATCCGTCTGCGTAAGGTCACCCGTTACGACAGCCTTTGAGCCGTTGCCAAGACGTGTGAGAAACATTTTCATCTGCTCGGGCGTCGTGTTCTGCGCCTCGTCAAGAATGATAAAGCAGTCGTCAAGCGTTCTGCCGCGCATATAAGCAAGGGGCGCTATCTCTATTGTCATTTTCTCCATGAGCCGCGCGCAGTTTTCCATGCCCAGCATTTCATAAAGCGCGTCGTACAGCGGACGCAGATATGGGTCTATTTTCGACTGAAGGTCGCCGGGGAGAAAGCCGAGCCTCTCGCCTGCCTCGACCGCGGGACGTGTCAGAATTATTCTTGTGACCTCGTGAGCGCGCAGCGCTTTTACCGCCATCGCAACGGCGAGAAACGTTTTACCCGTTCCCGCAGGACCCACGCCGAGCACGACGGTGTTTTCCCGTATGGAATCCACATACTTTTTCTGCCCCACCGTTTTTGCCTTTATGGGTCTTCCCTTCGCGCTTATGCAGATACAGTCCTCGCCGTAGCCGCTGAGCTCGTCTCCGCGCCCGTCGCTGACCATGGATATTACGTAATCAACGGTCTGATCGGCGATTATGTCGCTCTGCATCGCAAACTTTTTAAGATGCTCAAGGACTGCGGCGGCAAGAGCGCATGAGCCCTCGGCACCCTCTATAAGGACGGTGTCGCTCTCGGCGTCGACGCCGCTGCCGCGATTGTATATGTGAACGCCGAAAGCGTTCTCTATACGGCGGATGTTCGAGTCAAAGCTGCCGAAAATGCGCCGCGTCATGTCGCTTGATTGTATTGTAACAGTTTTTTGTGCCATATATAAAATTCCTTTTCAGCCCGCGTCACCGCTGTTCTCCTTCACCGTAAACGGCACGGGAGCAGCTATATCGGCAAGGCAGTATATGCTGCATTTTATCGTGTATGTGCTGCCGTCAAATGAGCTTTCCGTCGTTTTTGATAAAAGCTCGGCGCTGCCCAGCGTTTCGCATAGCTTTTCTCTGTAAAGCTTCAGCGCTGCGCTTCTTGCCTCGTCCTCGCTTATGTGAGCCTCTTTTTGCGCATACTCCTCGTACCGTATGCGTCTTACACATATCGGCAGCTCCACCGCGTCGAACAGATACACGTTTTCCTTAGTTTCTATTGTATCATAAAGTTCATACGGAATTCCACTGTTTGTAAAAAGATTTACATCAAAAGAGAAAAAAGTGAGCGTTTTTTTCTCGCTTTTTCTGCCTGTATACGCTTTTTCGGTGCCGTCAAGGGGAACGCTGACTTCAAAATCGCGCCGAACCTTTGCAAAAACACTGCCAGAGGCGCTCTCAAAACGTATGCCGCCCTCGTCGCGGCTGAGAATGCCGCTTACCAGCAGCTGTCCTTTCTGAACCGTATCGAATATCTTCACCTGCGGCTTTCCCTCAATGGCGGCAACTCTCTCTATCTGCCCGTCCTCACTTGCCGCAAGGTTGCAGTAGTCTTCCCCGCCGTCCCCGTGCGACGGCACGCCGGGCTTTGTTTCGCGGACCTCAACGTTTGCGTGAGTGCCGTTCATGTTCACCGATATCCAGCCGATGCTCTCACTTTCCATAAGAAATCTGTTGTGAAGGATGTCAAAATCAATGTCGGAGATAAAAGCGCCGGGCTTGCAGCCGAGCTGAGCGAGAACGCTTTTTATATATTTGTCGCCTATCTCATGATTTCCGCTTACGTCAACGCACCATATGACCCTTGTCGAAAGCACCGTGAGGGCAAAAAACAGCGCCGCTCCCGCTGCAATGCCCCACCTTCTTTTATACCTTGCCAAAAACGGGAAAAGTCCGCTTTTTGCGACGGTTACGCAGTCAGAAAGCCCCGATCCCCGCATGAATCGTGACAGGGACATAAGCGGGATCTTTATTTTTGCGCGGTCGTCCGTGATTTCCGTATGGAAAAAATGTATATCAAGCCTTGATACGGCGTTCAGCACCTGCGGGTACAGGCATTTATCAAATTCAAGCTGCGCCGTGCCGAAAAGTCTGTCAAGTATCATCTTC
>USKS01000285.1 GCA_900555345.1 uncultured Eubacteriales bacterium | reverse complement strand
GTGTATATCCTTGTCCGGCAGACTTTCCGAGGCAAGTGTTTTCAGCATTTTTTCGAGACGGCCGGCAACCCCGTGCACCTGCGACATAACGCGGGAGGTAATGCGCTCCGTCAGAAACAGGGGAGCTTTGCCCTCGGGCGTATAAGCGGTGTTGATACGCACGAATTCAACGCAGTTAACTTTTATGCCGCACGCCGCAAGCACAAAGATCTGATATGCCGCGTCGTGGCAGGCTATCTGCCTTATATGCGCCGTTGCGCGGACGACCGACAGCGTATAGCTTGACTGCGAATTGCGCCTAAGGAGATCGCAGCGAACTGAAAGATTTTTAACGATGAACGCCGCGCCGCAGATGCTGTCAACGCCGCTGTCGGCAAGCGCGTCCGCGGTTTTCGCGACGGCGGTGTATATATCGTCGTCGTCGATACGGCGGCATTTTTTAAGGTTTTGAGTATACTTTTCAACCGCTATGCGGTTGTTCAGCTGACCGAGATGCCACTCGGACACCCCGTCGCCTGCATCCCTCCCGTGGCGGTACGACCACAAAAGACGCGGACAACGGATACCGAGAGTATAATCGGTTCTTGTGAACGGTACAGGCATATTTCCTCCTCGAGTATCCGCCCCCGCCATGGAGGGCATTCGGCAAAATTACAGATTTTCTCCGTTTGAAGCTATAACTCCCTTGTACCATTCAAAGGAGTCTTTCTTTATGCGGCGAAGATCGTTGAGATAGTCTACGTATATAAGGCCGAAGCGCTCCGTGTAGCCGCCGCCCCACTCAAAGTTGTCCATGACGCTCCAGTACATATATCCGCGGATGTCGGCGCCTTCGTCTGCGGCGCGGCTGAGCTCTTTCAGATAGCGGTGCACATAGTCGATGCGGTTGGGATCGTGTACTTTACCGTCAAGAGATATCGTGTCGTGGCAGCCCATGCCGTTTTCGGTAATGACGATAGGCGTTTTGTATCTTTCGTAAAGGAATTTCGGTCCCCAGTACATACAGCGGGGAGAGACGCACCAGTTGTTGGAGGTCTTTGAAAATCCGAGGGGATTGCGCACCCATTTCCAGCCGCCATTGCCGTCGCTTGCCCAGAGGGACTGGGTGTATATGTTCTGACCGTAGTAGTCGATGGGCTGGCAGATGGTTTTAAGATCCTCCTCCCACGTTTTGGGCAAAAACTGCATATATTTCTGCAAAAAAGGCTGGTCGGTGGGATATGTACCGAGCATTACGGGGTCGCTCCAAAGAGAGACGCACCACATCCACTCGTCGATGGGTACGGCGAAATAGCGGCGCTTTGCCGCTTCTATATCCTCGGGAGAGTCTGTTGCCGGCGCGCACACGTCGGAGCTGGGCGCGTATCCGAATTTCAGATCGCCGCGAACGCTTCTCATTGCCTGAACAGCTTTGCCGTGGGCAAGGAACGCGTTGTGCAGCGCGGGCAGGATTTCATATTTCTGCCACTGTCTGCCCGGGGCGTTGCAGCCGTCGAAATAGCCGTATCCGAGGAAGCACTGAGGCTCGTTGAGCGTGTAGAAGACCTTGCAGCGGTCGCCGAACTCCTCAGCGCAGACCTTCGCATAGTATGCAAACCAATCGGAGGAATCGGGATTCAGCCATGCGCCGCGCTTCTCAAGCTCATAAGGGTAGTCCCAATGGAAAAGAGTTGCAATAGGCGTGATGTTGTGAGCAAGAAGGCAGTCGATGAGCCTGTTGTAAAAATCGACGCCCGCGCGGTTGACCTCGCCGATACCGTTAGGTATAATGCGCGGCCAGCTTATGGAAAAGCGGTAGCATTTGACGCCGAGCTCCGCCATGAGCTCCACGTCCTCTTCATAGCGGTGGTAGTGATCGCAGGCAATGTCGCCGTTGTGCTCCTCGCGGATCTTGCCCGTCTGATGGGTAAACATATCCCAAACGGAAGCGCCCTTGCCGTCATCGAACGCGCCGCCCTCTATCTGGTAAGCGGAGCTGGCGACGCCCCACATAAAGTCTTTTCTGAAGCTCATAAGAAATATCCTTTCATTTTTGCTTAACAATACAATAGTAACATAATTCTTGCGTTTAGTAAATAAGTAATGAAAAATTGGTTTGAAAAAGTCGCATAATGCCTCCGGCGGGGGGAGGTGCGAGCATGCGGGGAATATATATGCGGGGTTTTACCCCGCACCCCGACTTAGGGAGCTTTTTTGGGAA
>USKS01000284.1 GCA_900555345.1 uncultured Eubacteriales bacterium | reverse complement strand
GTCGGCGCGTCATCTGGCAACCTCGGCGCTTATTGCCACAAGCGTCATCCCCGCAGACCTTTTGCGAAAGCTATTGTTTGCGGTATGCGGCAAAAAGCGTGGAAAAAGCTGAAATACCCATGCGCGGCACGCCTTTCGGAAAATTCCGCAAGGCGTGCCAATTTGTCCGCCTTGCAGAATTTTGCAAAAAAATATGTACAAATCGCAAATTGTGTGGTATAATTGACTGAATAATAATATACAAGGACAGATTTCATGAGAGATCAAGGCTCCAAAAACAAACCGAACAGATATAATAAAAGAACCGACTACGGCTCAAAATACGGCAGAGACCGTAAGCCTTACCGCGGCGGCGGAGAAGACAGGGACTTTGAAATGGCAGCCGACGGTGAGTATAACAGCGCCGTCGAAGAAAGCGAAAGCGGCATTGTCGCGGGCAGAAACGCCGTGCGCGAGCTGCTTCGCAGCGGACGCAGCATTGATAAGCTGTTTGTAAAGTCCGGCTCCCGAGAGGGCTCGGTAACGGTTCTGGTCGCCGAGGCGCTCAAAAGGCACATACCGGTCATAGACGCAACGCAGGAAAAGCTTGACAGTCTGTGCGGCGGCATAAACCACCAGGGTATAGTAGCAATGGCGGCGCAAAAGGACTATACGGATGTAGACACCGTTCTGAGAATTGCCGAGGAAAGAGGCGAAAAGCCGCTTTTGGTGATTGCGGACGGCATTGAGGACCCGCACAACATGGGCGCTCTTATCCGCTGCGCCGAGTGCGCGGGCGCGCACGGGCTGATAATCCCCAAACGGCGCTCCTGCGGCATAACGCCCACGGTGGTAAAATCCTCGGCGGGCGCCATTGAACATATGGCTATAGTAAAAGTCGCAAACATTGCGCAGACGATAGAGGCGCTTCAGAAAAAGGGACTGTGGATATTCGCGGCAGAGGCAGGCGGCATGGATTTCTACGAGGCTGATTTCAATGTTCCCGCTGCCATCGTTTTCGGAAGCGAGGGCGACGGGATCGGCAGAAATATCAAAGAGAAAAGCGATTTTCTCGTATCCATCCCCATGTACGGTCAGGTCAATTCGCTGAACGTTTCCACCGCGGCTTCCGTAATCCTCAGCCGCGCGGCGAGGCTTCAGCGCTCCGGTACTGCCGCCGCAGAATAATTAGTACACAAGACACGTAATTCCAAAGGAAAGGAATAAACGATCATGGCTGAAAACGAAAACAGAGACAGCAAGAATATAACGGCGAAGGATCTTCTGAACCGTCTTTCCAAGTCCAAGGGAGAGACGGCAGGTGCAACCCCGCGCACTACATATTCCGATTATGTTGAAAAGCACGCAGAAGAAATACATTCAAATGAGGCTGCAGATGACAGCGCCGAGGCAAAGCAGAGCGAAGCCGAAAGCGCCGCACCCGATCTTGCGGCGTCTGCCGATACCGAGTACTCTGCTGCCGATACGGACTATGCTGCCGACGGCAATTCTTTCGGCGCGCAGGCTGAGAACGCTCCTTTGGGGGAGACTGCCGATGCGCCGGACGCGGAGAACGCGCAGTATGATACTGCTGATGATCCCGACTATGCGGACTACGGCGCAGACGGCGCGGCGGAGGACTATACCGACGCGGACCCCGTATACGACGATTACGGCGACAGCACCTATGACATGATGCCCGATGAGACATCGGGAGACTTTTCGGCGGACGACGCGGACTACACTCTGCTTTCCGACACGCCCGACGCGGACTATGTGCCCGTCGACGACAGCGCCGGAGACGAGATCTATCCCGACGATGAATATTATCCCGAAGACTATCCCGAGGACGGCGGCGAGTATGACGAAAGCTATGCCGACGCCCCCTACGGCGACTATACGGAAGACGCGGCATACGGCGCAGACGGTTATTCGCAGCATTACGACGGCACGGCACCGGATGCAGCCACAGCTGCCGATCTTCCTCCCGCGGAGGACTACGGAGATATAATCCCCGACGACGATTTCTTTGACAACGATCCCATTGAAGAGAGCGAGCCTGAGGAGGCAGCCCCTGAGGAGAGCGAACCCGAGGAATACGACGAGAAAAAGGACTTTGAAAACCTTGTTGCCGAAGTTACGGGCGACGGCTCGGATGAGCTTGACGAAAAGGATATAAGCCTTATGGTCGCCCTCGGCATGGAGGACGAGCTGGCAAAGAG
>USKS01000283.1 GCA_900555345.1 uncultured Eubacteriales bacterium | reverse complement strand
CTTCGTCTTTTTCTCTTTTCATATTTATCCTCCGTTCTCTGCCGTCGGCAGATTTTTTATTTCCGCTTTATCCCGCGTCAAACGGCGCAGCGGGACACGGAAAGCACTTTCCTCTTTACTCACCGCGGCAAACGGCATAGCGGCGCGCATACAGCTGACGCTTTCTGCCCTCGGGCGCATCTATAAGAGCTTTGGGATCATCAAATACTATGGTAATCTCCCCCGGCCTTGACTCTACGATCGTATTATAGCCCGATGGTGAGTTGCCCCATTTGCCATAGCATTCTTCCACCATACACGGTTTGCTCCATGTGCGTCCGCCGTCGTCGGAAAACAGGAGCACGTTGTGCTCATGACCGGTAGTCATGGCAAGCGTTCCGTTCGCCATTTTTATGACCTTGGGAAGAACACCCCATGAGCATATCTCATACGGCGCCTCCCACGTTTTGCCGAAATCGTACGAATGGGTGCAGTACAAAGGGGAGACGACCTCGTGCCCGCCCGTGCGCAGTATCATGCAGAGATGCCCGGGAGAGACTTCGATGCAGTATGGCTCGCAGTAGCCCTCGGCGTTGATGTCCGCAATGGGATATGTCTGTACATCGGCAACGGTGGAAACATACTCCCAGCTTTTGCCTCTGTCGTGAGAAACAACGGTCCAAACGCGGTAAAGATAGAATTTATACCCGCCGTACTGTTCAAAATACGGGCAGAGCGTTGTGTCGTCTTTGAACTGACCGTACATCATGGAGAGGATGTCGCCGTTTGAAAGCTCCAGAAGCTGAACGCAGCAGCCCGCGAAGGCATTGCCGGAGTCGCCGAAGCCGAAGGACAGACGCGGAATGTCCACCTTGCAAAAATCCGTTTCCACCCTGCCGCAGGCAACGTCGTCAAAGGTCTTTGCACGGTAAACTGCGGCATAGAACGGTATTTTTTCCGCGTCGCGGTCGAAAATAGAAGTGTACACCGCATTTTCAAAGCCCATGGCGATAAACGTGCCGTCAGAAAGACGAATGAACGGCGGCGTGGGGCGTCCCGCGGGCAGATCGGTCTTTTCCCATGTGAGACCGTTGTCGGATGACAAAAGCGCGTGCGATCCGTCAGCAGAGCCGTAAGGGACAAAAATTCTGCCGTCGCCGGAAAGAGTCTCGTTGCAGGCAAAATTGCCGAGGCCGAAGCATTCGCTTGATAAAAGCTTGAGTGAGTATTTCATAATACCGTCCTCCGATGTCAAAAAGCAAGTCCGTGCCGTACAATACGGCAAAAACCAAACTTCGTTATAGCGTAATGCTATTATGACAGATCAGCGCTCTAAAGTCAATAGCGACGGCACCGAAAACCCGATTTTTTGCCCACAGGCGCCTTTGCCCCGGCGCGGCGCAAACGCCGCAGAGTCCGCGTCAAGTGCACCGTGAATTTCCGCGCGCCATGCTCCGTGATCTCGGTGCGCCCCGCACCGCGTGATCTCGCACCACGTCCATGTAAGATCCTGCGCCCTGCGCCCGTCACGTTTGCAAGCGCCGCCGACATTTTTCCGCCGACCGCTCCCGCACGTACCTTTACCCGGCACCGCTGCCCGCACAATCGGCTGCGACTGCTCACGCACTGTCCCCGCGCACCGTATCCCGCGTGTTTCTGCGACCGTTTCCGCATCGCTGCGCAGTCCGCTCCTATCCCGTGCCTTTAATCATATCTTCAAATACGCGCGTATCTCATCCTTGCGCGGTTTTCCGCTCTGCCGACCGCTCCCGCGCCTCCTTTGCGCACCGTCTCGGGCATACCGACTGCCGCCCCCGTCATGCTGGTGCGCTTTGCCCTGCCGCTCCGCACGTTTTTGCCCCCACCGTGAGAGTGCTGCTTCGCTCCCCGCCGCTTCTGCCGGTACCTTCACCTCGCGCCGCCGCACGGACGTCTTTATAGTTCTTCGCCCCTTCCTTTGCATTTTTTCGTGCACCGCTGCCGCACTGTACGCAACTTCGCAAAAAACAGTTGACATACGCCGCCGCTTGTGCTAAAATATATTGGAAATTTGAGATAGCGCGCTTTTATATGGCAGGCGCAGCATAAATGCAGCAAAATTTGTATATTTCGGGGTGTGGCTCAGTTCGGTAGAGCGCTTGGTTCGGGACCAAGAGGCCGCTGGTTCAAATCCAGTCACTCCGACCATATCGAGTATTCATAAGGGATTTGACTTTATGAATACTCGATTTTTCTAT
>USKS01000282.1 GCA_900555345.1 uncultured Eubacteriales bacterium | reverse complement strand
TGATAAAAGCATAATCATCTGCGTTTTCGATGGGCCTGTATGCGCGGTCGACAAACAGTCGCTTTACCCACTGATGCCCGACGCCTCCGGGGTTGCAGGTCAGATATATGCGCTTCGGAAAGCTGTTTACTCCGCGCACGCTGGCGCGCATACGGTCATACATCTCTTCCGTGAACTGCGTCGCCTCGTCAATGAACAGAACATCGTATTCAATACCTTGAAACTTATCAAGATCCTTAACGTTCTGGCAGTATGTAAAAATTATCTGAGATGTGTTTGCAAACCGCAGTGTTTTGTGCTGCGCATTGTACGTTGCCATTCCCGCGCAGACAGCGCACAGCGTTTCAATATGGTTTTTATATAGGTCGGGGTATGTTTTTCGCACAATTCCCACGCGTATCCCCGGGAAGAATATACAAAGCAAGATAGCCTTTGCGCGCACCGTCCAGCTTTTACCACCGCCGCGTGCGCCGCCGAAAGCTACAATTCTGTGCCGTTCCTTTAGAAACAGCTCCTGACGAGGGCTGGGATTGATCTCTATAGTACGTTTCATCCGCCGTACTCCTCAGCGTTCGCACCGCTCACAGTGATTTCTACGCTGTCATGATCGGCAGTGCCCTCTCTCCACCCGTGATTTACCTTGAGGTCGAATATAATGCCGTCTGTGCCCTTCTGCCGCTCGTTCAGCTGCCTGTGCAGGTATTCTTCGATGCGGAGCTTAACGGCCTCGCACGTGCCTTTGTACCTTTCATTCTGCGCGTAGTTTGCAAACGTCGCACGGGATATCCCGAGCTCCACGCACAAGCTCTCCACAGACGGCGGCGCGGCGTATTCCAAAACCTTTATCAGCTCGCCGTCCCCGTTTTTGACCGGTACATAGTCCATAACCGGCAGCCCTTTTGCGTTTGTCCTGCCCGTCGGCTCAAGTGATCTGACTGTCGTCTCATAGCTGCGGCGGCGGAAATATGCGCTGCACGCTTCCCGGAATGCCTTCGGCGTGTATTTTTTCGGTCTTGCCACAGTCTCCGCCCCCTCTCACATATAGCGTAGCACAGCAAAATAAACAGGTGGTATTACCCCCTCGGCGCAAATTTCCGTAATTCTTTCAAAAAAACTTTTGTTTTTCTCAAACTTTTTTGCAAACCCTATTGACATTACACTCATTGAGTGGTACAATAGAGACAACAAAGGGCAGAGCCCGAAAAACTGAAAGGAAAAAACACTATGAAATTTAGAGAGGAAAAAATCATTGCAAAAGTAGAGAAAGACAACAAGGTTATCGAGACTTACAAAATCGTTTGCGGCGGCAATTGCTCTTACAGATTGTGGATAGATAACGACTGTGTTAATGGCATTTTTGACAGCGTAGAAAATGCAACAGATTACGCAATGCTTTGCGCACGTACAAATCCGTATGTACTTTTGGGCAAAGCAGTAGTTAGATAATTTACAACCAAACGCCGAGCCGGGCGGCTAATCCCCGCAGAAAGGATGACAGAAATGAAATTATCTGAAGTAAAGCGCCTGCTGATGGATGCGCAGGAGTGCAAAGACCTCGAGCATTACATGGCAGAGTGCGGCGGCTCTCTGCCGGACGATAGCTATTACGAGGATGCTGATAAGGCTGTAGAAACTCTCACTATCCTGTACTCTTGCAAGAACGGCATAGACGTTAAGACCCTGCTCAAGCTCCACGGCGGAAGCATGGCAGAGTTTGCCCGAGATTACGGTATACCGCTCCGCACCGTGCAGAATTGGGCAACAACGTCAAACGAGCATCGCGAGCCGCCTCAGTACATCATGCGCCTGATTCTTGCGGACCTGCTGGATTAAAAAACAAAAGACCGGGGATTTCTCCTCGGTCTTTTTCGCGTCCTCGCGAAGATGATATCATTTGTACTGCTCCATGATCGCCCTGTATATGGGGCACTTGTCGTAACCGTCAATGCGGTTGCAAAACTCAAGCCTGTGCTCCCGGCACCTCTCGGCAGATACGCAGCGCAAAATAATGCGGGTGCCGCGTGCTATGCCCTCGCATTGTATGTCGTGCGTCTTTTCAAAAACGTAAAACGGACACTTCGCCGCCCGCGACTGTATATGTGCTTCGCCGTCCCGCCCGTCCGTTATGTACTCTTTACAGCCTCGCTTTTCCAACAATACCGCCTCCGTTCGCTTTTTCACTGTCTCCGTCCCGTCCCTTTGCCGTAATAGTCCTCTCT
>USKS01000281.1 GCA_900555345.1 uncultured Eubacteriales bacterium | reverse complement strand
TGGCTCATCGCGGCGGCGTCTCTTGTTTTTGTCGGAGGAGCTCTTTTTGCGGGGGTCATGACAAAGCTCGGATGGAACTTTGAAAAGCTCTCGACTGTAAACTATGTAACAAACACTTACGAAGTCGATATAGAATTCGGCGATATATCTCTCAAGACCGACACTGCGGATATAATATTTGCCCCGTCAGGCGACGGAAAATGCCGTGTGGAATGCTATGAGGAGGAAAACGCAAAGCATACGGTCACCGCCGACGGCGGCGTGCTCAGCGTTACGGCGCAGGAGCGGAGAGCATGGTACGACTATATCGGATTTTACTTCGGCACGCCGAGGATAACAGTCTATCTGCCCGAGTCCGAGTACGGCACGCTGACCGTCAGCGGCAGCGTCGGAAAGGTCGGAATTCCGAAGGGATTTGCGTTTGACGGCGTCGATATTTCACTCAGCACGGGCAATGTTGACTTTTGCGCGTCCGCCGCGGGGCAGGTGAAGATCAAAACGACTACGGGAGATATACGCGCGGAAAATATCTTTGCGGGCTCTCTCAATCTGAGCGTCTCAACGGGCACGGTGACGGTATCGGGCGTCAGCTGCGGCGGCGACGCCGCAGTGAGCGTGTCAACGGGAAAAGCGTATCTTACCAATGTTTCGTGCAAAAATGTTATATCGAACGGCAGCACGGGAAACATCTCTCTTGACGGTGTTATTGCCGACGAAAAGCTCTCGGTCGAGAGAAGCACGGGAGAGGTGAGCTTTGACGGCTGCGACGCTGCTGAGATATATGTAAAGACGTCGACCGGCGACGTTACCGGCAGCTTTCTCACGGATAAGGTGTTTATCACCGACACCGGCACGGGCAGCGTGGATGTGCCGAAAACGTCCGACGGCGGCAAATGCGAGATCAGTACCGCAACGGGAAATATCAAATTCAAAATAGGCTGAAAGCATAAAAGGGCACCCCGCGGGCACATCTCCCGCGGGGTGTTCTGCTGTAGAAAAAGGCTGCCGCGCTATATTGCCGTGCCGGAAATGCTTGATCGGTTTTCGCGCTGCTTTGCGTAGAAATGTGCCTGCGGGAAAATGGGTGTCAGGCACATTTTCGGCTTGCGCCGGCAGCAAAGAAATGGTACAATATCTGCGGTGCCGTATGCGCCGCGGCGTGAGAGGACGAAAACGTCTTCAAGCCGGGCATATGCCGATAGCACCGACAGCCAACGAATACATTTCAGATATAAAGGAATAAAACGATGATCGAGATAAGACAGATAGACAAACAGCACAGCGGCGACATAAACATACAAAACGAGCCTTTTGAGCTTTTCGGAAAAATGATACCGTCCCTTGAAAACGGCAAATGGGGCTATGATATATTGCGTTTTCCTCCCGAGGAGACGGAGGAAATGTGCTTTCCGGACGAAAACTACTGTTTTGATGACATGACGGACAGCGTTTTTCTCGGCGCGTACGACGGGGAGAAATGCGTGGGGCTCGCGGTGCTTCAGCCGGGATTTTTCAAGTATATGTATCTGTACGATCTGAAAGTAGATCGGGCATATCGCGGGCGGCACATAGGGAAAATGCTTATTGATGCGGCAAAGGAGACGGCGGCACGCCTCGGATACTTCGGACTTTACACTCAGGGGCAGGACAATAACCTTGCCGCCTGCCTGTTTTATATCAAAGTCGGCTTCTGTATCGGCGGGTTCGACTCAAACGTCTACCGCCACACAAGCCAGGAGGAAAAAGCGGATATTATATTCTACACGGAGTGCGGCAAAAGGGAGAGGGACTGACGCCCGACGGCACTGCGGCGCGGCACGGCAAAGAGAGGGCGGCGCAGCTCCCGAAGGCGGCACGGATAGATATTTAAGCCGTCCGCTCCGACGTTGCGGAAAAGTGCGCGGCTCAGCTCCGCCCCCCGCGGCAGCACGGCGCACGTCCCTGCGATGTGTACGGCTTCCGAGCATCCGATACGCGGCAAATGAATAATACAAAAAAATCACCGACAGCTGTCGGTGATTTTTCTACTGTTCTTTTTCGGCAAAGGAGCGACTCAGTCAAGATATCCGAGCCTGTACAAAAGCTCTGCCGTGAGAAGTCCGCCGCCTGCGGCGCCTCTCAGCGTATTATGCGAAAGCCCTACGAACTTCCAGTCAAATATGGCATCCTCGCGCAGTCTGCCCGCGCAAACGCCCATACCGCCGTGGATGTTGCGGTCAATGTGA
>USKS01000280.1 GCA_900555345.1 uncultured Eubacteriales bacterium | reverse complement strand
AATATATCCAGACGGACGACGGCTGGTACGACTGCTGGGGAGACTGGCAGCCGAACGATCGGTTCGACTTTGATATGGAAAAGCTTGCCCGCGAGATAAGGGGGGCGGGTTTTATCCCCGGCATTTGGATATCCCCCTTCGGGGCGGACAAAAACAGCAGGGTCTGCCGGGAGCATCCCGAATACTTTGTAAAAACAGAAAGCGGAGAAATGTGGCAGCCGCCCTGCCTTGATATGTCGATCGACGCCGCGCGGGAGCACCTGAAAAGCGTTATCCGCAGGATAGTTTCGTGGGGCATAGGCTACATAAAAATGGATATCATAACCGGAACGCTTGCGCCGGGAGTGTACGGCGACCCGGATTTCACGGCGCTTCGCAACTACCGCGCGGGGCTTCGCTGCGTGCGTGAGGCGGCGGGAGACGATGTGTTTCTCCTCGGCTGCACGGCGCCGCTTGCCGCGGGCTGCGGACTTGTGGACGGGATGCGCATAAGCGGCGACATTTTCGAAAGCTGGGAGTCGCTTTTGTCCGTGTTCAACTGCGTTTTCAAGCGCAGCTACATGAACAGAAGATATTTTATAACCGACGCCGACTGCCTGCTTGTGCGCACAAAGGACGAGGAGGACGGGAGATGTTTTCGTCCCTGCTCGCGCACGCCCGATGAAATACGCACATACGTCACCGCAATGGCGGCGTCCGGCGGCGCGCTTATGCTGTCCGACAAAATGACGCTTCTGAAGCCTTGGCAGCTCGAGCTCATAGAAAAGCTTTTCCCGCAGAACTGCGAGCCCGCGCGCCCGCTTGACATTATGGAGAGCTTTGTGCCCGGCGTTCTCGATTTCGGCACACGGCACGGAGTTCGCACCGCGGCGCTTATAAACTGGGGCGACACAAAGCGGCGGATGAGCGTACCCGACAGCGCGTCAAAGCTTGTTTTTGAGTTCTGGTCGCAGCGTTTTCTCGGACTTTCGGAGACGGACGTGAGCGATGAGATAGAGCCCCACGGCTGCTGTGTATATTTTCTCTCCGAGCCTCTCGGCGAGGGAGAAAGCACAGTCGTCGGCACCGACGCGTCCGTGGTCATGGACATACGTGCCGCGCGCGGCAAGGAAATATGCGCCGAAAAGAACAAGGACGGAGAAGTGCTTACCGCGGTAAGAAAGAACAGCTCGGGCGAATACGAAATTTATAAAATCTGAGAAAAAGATCTCCACAGGAAAAATTATGGAAAATGTGACTGTAAGGCCCGTTCGGGCAGACGACGCCGCCGAAATTGCGGCAATATACCGCCCGCATGTGGAAAACACGGCTATAACGTTTGAGTACGAAGCGCCGGACGCGAGAGAGATCGGACGCAGGATAGCAAATACCGTTCCGAAATATCCGTATATAGTCGCCGAGAAAGACGGAAAGATCCTCGGATATGCCTACGCGCATGGTTTTCGTGAAAGAGCGGCATACATGTACTCGGTCGAAACGAGCATATACGTTGCCGCGGACTCGCACGGCTGCGGAATAGGCGCGCTTTTGTACGATGACCTTGAAAAGCTTTTGCGCGGGCAGGGGTTTCTGAATATGAACGCCTGCATTACCGTTGCGGCAAAGGACAGCGAATGCGACCCGCACATCACGGACGGCAGCGTTCGCTTTCACGAAAAGCTGGGGTTCGCGCTTGTGGGCAGGTTTCAGAAGTGCGGCTACAAATTCGGCCGCTGGTACGATATGATATGGATGGAAAAATTTATTGGCAAACACACTGAAACACAATCCCCTGTTATTGATTTCTGTGACATAAAATCTGATTTGGGAGCTGAATTTTTTGCTGAATAAAAAGGTTACTGTCATTGCACCCGCCAAAATAAATCTTACCCTGCATATTACAGGCAAACGTGATGACGGTTTTCATACATTAAAAAGTGTTATGCAGAGCATTTCGCTGTATGACATTGTAAACGTAAATCTCAACAGCAGCGGCAGGATAAATATAACCTGCACAGATGAAAATATACCATGCGACAAAAGAAATATCGCTTATAAGGCAGCACAAGCTTTTTTCAATACTGTCGGGTTAACAGATCATGGTCCTGATATACACATTGAAAAACATATTCCGTCAGAAGCGGGACTCGGCGGCGGAAGTGCGGACGGTGCTGCTGTATTGGTCGCACTCAATGCTTTATGCGGTTCAGATTTATCAGATGATGAACTTTGCGGCATAGGTGTTAAAGTAGGTGCAGATATTCCGTTTTGTATCAAAGGCGAAACTAAAT
>USKS01000279.1 GCA_900555345.1 uncultured Eubacteriales bacterium | reverse complement strand
CATGTAGGTGATAAGGCCCTGAACTCCGCCGTCGCTGCCCAGGTTTATACCCTCGTAAAGCTCCTGCGCGACTCTCATGGTGCGCTGGGACTGGAAGTTCAGCTTTCGGGATGCCTCCTGCTGCAGAGTGGAGGTTATAAACGGCGGCGCGGGCGACTTTGTCTTTGAGCCGCGCTTTATTTCTACAGCCGTGAAATCCGCTCCTCTGCACTCGTCGCAGACCTTATTTGCGTCCGATTCGTTTTTCAGCTCGACTTTCTTTTTGCCGTTTGTCAGACCGTAGTATCTGACGGTCATTTCCTTGCCCTTGGCGGTTTCGATGACTGCGTCCACCGTCCAGTATTCACTGGGAACGAAAGCGCGTATCTCATTTTCTCTTTCCACAATGATGCGGGTGGCAACGGACTGCACGCGTCCCGCAGAAAGTCCGCTCTTGACCTTTTTCCAAAGGAACGGTGAAAGCTTGTAGCCCACTATTCTGTCAAGAATACGGCGGGTCTGCTGAGCGTTTACAAGATCCATGTCAAGCTCACGGGGCTTTTTTATCGCCTCTTTGACAGCCGTTTTCGTAATTTCGTTGAATGTGATCCTCTTTGCCTTGTCAACGGGGATGCCCAGTGCCGCGGCGAGATGCCATGAAATAGCTTCTCCTTCGCGGTCGGGGTCGGTCGCGAGGAAAACTCTGTCGGCTTTGGACGCCTCTTTTTTCAGCTCTTTTATAAGATCGCCCTTGCCGCGTATGTTGATGTAATGAGGTTCAAAATCGTTCTCTATGTCAATACCGAGAGAGGATTTGGGCAGATCGCGGACGTGGCCCTTCGAAGCTATAACTTTATAGCTTGATCCGAGATAGCCCTTGATCGTGCCCGCCTTTGCGGGAGACTCAACTATTACCAGGTTTGTCATATGTCAAATCCTTTCGGAAAAAATCATTTCTGCCGTGCAGTTTATTATTATATACAATTAATGTGAGATTTTCAATACAAAATATAAAATTTAGGTCCCGCGCCTGTCCGCGGCACAGAAAAGCACGCGGCGGCAGTTACAGACCGTCATCCTCTTCGCCTATACTGTCGGGCATAGTGTCGGCGCCGCGCCTGATGAAATATCCGCCCGCGCCCGCCTCTATAAGCCCGCACATCTCAAGCATTGTGAGCGAGACCATGACGTCGGAAATTTTCATGGCGCATTTCTGACTCAGTTCATCCGCAAGCACGGGTGTATCCGGTATCATATTTTCAAATACGGTCATATCCGCATCGCGCAGAGTGGACACATCGGCAAACGGACGTTTTTCCTCCTCTTTGGGAAAAGGTGCGGCGTCCGCCTTCTTTATTCTGCCTATCTTTGCGTTCTTTGTCTTTTTTTCGCCGTCCTTTTTCTTTGCGGCGGGGCGCGCTGCCTTCTCATCTCCGGCAGGCGCTTTGGCAATATCCGTATCCGCCGCAACGGTTTCCGCGTCGCCGCTGCCCGCGGTGCCCGCGCCTGCATACGACATATCAACGGCAACCGCCCTGCCGTTTTCCGCGTTCTTGGCACAGACGCCCAGCTTTATCGCGGCGTCTGTTGGGGATATATGCGAAAACGGACGTTTCAGGTGCAGCGTATGCGGATAGAGGTATTCGTATTCTTTTATAATATCCGCGGCGCAGGTCGCAGGCTGCGCGCCCTGCGTCAGAAGATAGTTCGGTGCCTGCGCGCCGCAGTCGCCCACTCTGCCGGGAACGGCGTACACCGCCTTGCCCTGAAACACCGCGTGGCGGGCGGTTATGAGAGAACCGCTGTTCATCTGACCTTCAACGACGCAGACCGCCTGCGACAGTCCGCTGATTATTCTGTTTCTTACGGGGAAATGACTTGCGAGAGGGCTTGTGCCGGGCGCATATTCGGATATAACCGCGCCGCGCTCAAGAACGCTCTGCAAAAGCTTTTCGTGCGCTTTCGGATACGCCGTGTCGACTCCGCAGCCGAGGACCGCAACGCAGGCTCCGCCTGCCTCGACAGCTCCCGCCATCGCCATGCCGTCTATACCCAGCGCAAGTCCGCTTATAACGCAGGCTCCGCAGTCCGCAAGCCCTGCGCCGAGCGCATAGGATACGTCTCTGCCGTAGGCGCTCATGCTGCGTGTTCCAACCACAGCGCAGGAAAACGTTTTGTCAAAATCGGGCAAATCACCTATGCAGTACAGCACCATGGGCGCATCCCTCAACGACAAAAGCCCTTTGGGATAGCCGTCGCTCCCGGGATAAAGCACGCGCACGCCGAGATTGTCGCACCATTCAAGTATT
>USKS01000278.1 GCA_900555345.1 uncultured Eubacteriales bacterium | reverse complement strand
CTCGTCTGTCATTCTGTCCGTCACAATGACGATCTTCGGTTCCGTGCAGCTGTCGTCGATTTTGACTTCTATCTTCATCCGATCGCCTCCTTCTTATGACTGTATCATAGCACATAGGTAAATAAAATCAACGGTTTTCCCACAGTCGGTCGTTATTTATACACAGTCGGTATAAAATGCGCGGTCCGCACCGCAGATCGCGGCATATTTATCCCTTCGGCACTGCCGCCTCACCGCTCCGCCGCCCGCGACGAGGCGGACGAAAAGCGGCACCGCCGAAGCGGTGCCGCATATGATCAACCGAATATTTCACGTTTTTCGTCAATAAGACAGCTTATAAACTGCTTGTCAAGATCAGTCAGAGTGTAGTCGTGTCTATGAACAAGAACATCTTTATACATACGGCTGTCGCCGGCAAACTCACGCTGCACAAGACCGAAACGCTCAAGCATACGCTTCGGTACGGGAGAAACCTGCATATACGTGTTCGGATTTCCGCACAGAAGCTCAAACTGGCTCTCGCGCTCAAAAACGAATATGCGCGTTCCCATTGATTCGGGCAGCTCCTCCTTGCGAACCTCCGCCGCGGGCAGCGACGGCACATACGGGTCCGCATGGGCTATCTCCGTCAGTCCCTCAAGATCTGCATCCGTAACTTTATCAAGCTTTGCCAAAGGAGAGTCGGCGCTTGCGAGCGTCACATGCCGAAATTCCGTCACGAGCTCGTAGTCAAGCCCCTTTTCCTCCATCATTTCTTTATAATATACGTCATGCAGCTCGCAGTATCTGATGATGCCGAGCTTGTAGTTGTCGGAAAGAAGATTCTTTATGGTGCGCATGGAGTTTGTCTCTTTGTATATAAACTCCGCGGGAGAGGCATCGACCGAAAGACGGCAGAACTTTTCGAAAGCATCGCATATATAGCTTGCGCGGGGAACCGACACGGAAAAGCGCTTTTTGCTGACAGTACCGTCGCTGAAAAGCTTTTCGAGGTCGTCAACGCGCTCCAGCACATCCTTTGCACGGCGTATGAATATCTCACCGTCCGGTGTAAGAAACATACCCTTGGCGCTTCTCTCAAATATAGTGATGCCCAAGGATGTTTCAAGCTCCTTAACGGCGCGGCTCAGCGCGGACTGCCCCACATACAGCATATCCGCAGCTTTGTTTATGGAATTTGTTTTTGCGATCTCAACCGCATATCTCATGTGCAAAAGATTCATATTTCCCCTAAAAGCCGCCTTTTTTCGAAATTACCGTATACAGTATAACACAAACACCGCCGTCTGTCTACTGCCAATTTATCTATATGTACGGAATTCGCTGCATACTTCGATTTTTCTTGACAGCCGCAGGCCGTGAGTATATAATAGTTTCTGCATTAGATAACCTCGTTACGTTTTGACTTTTCAGGAGGATGCGTATATTAATGGAAAGAATAATCGAAATTGAAAACCTTGACAAATCCTTCGGCACGATTCATGCCGTAAACGATCTGTCGTTCAGCGTCCGCCGCGGTGAGCTTTTCGCTTTTCTCGGCGTAAACGGTGCGGGAAAATCCACAACGATATCAATAATCTGCGCTCAGCTTGCAAAAGACAGCGGCAGAGTCATAGTCTGCGGGGAGGATATAGACAAGGACCCGTCCCGCGTTGCTTCGCGCCTCGGTGTTGTCTTTCAGAATTCCCTTCTGGATCAGGCGCTGAGCGTGCGCGACAATCTGGAAAGCCGCGCCGCTCTTTACGGTATAACGGGCAAGCGCTTTTCGGCGCGTCTTTCGGAGCTTTCAAAGCTTCTCGACCTTGACGGACTGATGAGGCGCACGGTAGGCAAGCTCTCAGGCGGACAGCGCCGCAGAATAGATATTGCCCGCGCCCTTCTGCACCGCCCCGAGGTACTTATACTGGACGAGCCCACAACGGGGCTTGATCCCCAGACCCGCCGCATGATATGGAGCGTTATTGAAACGCTGCGCCGCGACGAGGGACTTACTGTATTTCTGACTACTCATTATATGGAAGAAGCCGCCGATGCGGATTATGTAATAATACTGGACGACGGCAGAATTTCCGCCTCAGGCACGCCGCTTGCGCTGAAAAACAAATTTGCGAACGACTACATAACGCTCTACGGCAGTGACATAGCTTCGGCAGAAGCTCTCGGATACCCTGTCGAAAAGATCGGAGACGCATGCCGTATCACTGTTCCGGATACGGCCGCGGCGACACGGCTTATTGTCGGGCACCCGGATTTTTTCACCGACTATGAAGTCACAAAAGGCAAAATGGACG
>USKS01000277.1 GCA_900555345.1 uncultured Eubacteriales bacterium | reverse complement strand
AAGGTCAATGGTTCGGGACCCTGTGGCAGAACGACGAGATCGTTCCGGAGCCCAACGGACCGGAGGTGATCGATATCGGCAGCGATTCCCGGTATACGGGAGAGATCGTGCGGAGGAGAAATGGGAACGTAATCACGCGGGTGAAGCACGGCTACGGAAAATACCGCTTCTCTCACCGCAGCGGCGCAGACACGGTGGACGGCTACATCGGGGAGTTTGAGAACAATGCCCCCTACGGCTCCGGAATGGTCATCAAAACGGTCGGGGACTCTCCTCGCGGTGCTGATCAGCTCCGATTTTCGCGGTGAAGCGATGCCCGAGGGCGAATGCCGCATGATCTCGCTGACCACGCAAGGCACCACACAGTACGCGGAATACTATGTCGGCGGATTTCATGATTCCAAATGGCGCGGCAAAGGCATGCTGTCTCTTATCGGCAATCGGGATGTCTGCGACTTCAACCGGTACGGCGGACTGCCCTCGGGCAGCATTATAAGCTGCGACAGTTTTGACGGCTTTCCCAAGGGCGATGTCACCGTTACCGACAAAGACGGCAGACAGACGCACATGCATCTGAACGGCTGATGATCGGCGCGGGTCAATTCCTACAAATATAAGGAGAGCTTCATATGTTCAAAAAAGTTACGGTACTGCTGCTCGGCGCGGTGCTTATGACAGCGCTGATGCTTGCGGCGGGCGGCATATATCTTTTGCCGAAAAACCTGATGGGCGCATATATGTTCGCCGAGGTTTGGGACGCCGTGGGCGGGCTATTCAGCTTTGTGCTGGTGCCCGGCTTCGTTGTGGGGTACGCCGCCTGCCAGAGCCGCGTGCTCGGTGTCATATACTATATCGGATTTCTCGTTCTCGGCTTTATCGGCGGCGTGAACGCGTGGTGGATCACAACGGCGGTGCTGCTTATCCTGTCCTACATATTCTGCATCCGTGAGAATGTGGGCGCCTTTGACGATCTTGACACCTATGACAGGCTATGCGTGCTCGTTCCCGCTTTCGGCGCTCTGCGGTTTATCGACCGCTTCTGTCTTGAGGGCTTTTTCGGCGTGATCGGCAAGATTCTTTCCGTGGCGGCGATCATACTTAACTTTGTTCTTATGGCAGCCCTTTGGATAGTGCCGAAGGACGCTTCGTCCGCTTTCGGCGCGGCGGTCATACACGTAAAGGACTTCGGCGCAACTCTTTTCGGCGTTGCGGTCATTTTCGTTTTTCTGCCGCTGTTTTCGGTCTACAGCGCGAAATATTCCTTTATTAAGCACGGGCTTGCAAAGGTTCTTGCCTGCATTTTCGGCGGATATGATATCATGCGCGGCGCCTTTGTGACCATGCCGGCGCTGCTCGGCGGTCTTAATATTACTATGGACACCGCGATGGAGGGGGCAAGCCCGATCTTTAACAATATGTTCGGCATTGAAGCTTGTTTTCTTATGGCAATGCTTCTCGGCGGGATTTTATGCGTGAAGACCGCGTTCGGTAAAAAGCTGGGTATGGTCGCACAATTCTGTCTGACAAAGGACGGCATGGCGTCGCTTCGCTGTCTTATGATGGCGGCACTTTCCGCCGTGCTTGTATTCGGCGCAGCGCCCGCCGCGATATTTATAATGTGGCTTGCCGCAGTTGTCGTATTGATGCTTGCGTTCCTCATGGCATATAGTGTGAGGCCGCGCTATACTTATAGAGATTTGAGAAGTATGGGCTACTCGGATTACGAGGCAAGAAAACTGCTTTATATATCCGGCGGAGAGATCAATCCTGTTTAACGGGGACAAAAATATGACAGACGACAATTTGAAACGCATCCGCGAGCTTGAAGGGGAGCTTTCCTATCTTGTTAATGACACGATGACGGCCGATCAAAAGATCAAAAGCCTCTCGGACGCTTATTGGAAGGCACACAACTCCGGCTACGGCGACGCTATGGCAAACAGGCTCATGAGCGGAGAGGAAGATGAACAGACCCGACTGTGGGAGAAAAACTGCGGACACAAATATGAGATCAATGAGCTTCTGCGGCTTCTGAAGGAGCAAAGCGCGGACGGCGAAAAGATCTGATCCGACTTTGCGGCGGCAAAACTTCGATACTCTTCAAAACAGTGCGGCAAAGGCGCCGCGGACATATATACGAAAAACGACAAAATAAGGAGACAATACCATGGACAACACTAAGTATATCTACAGAGGCAAGGTAAAGCATTGCTGCAGATATTGCGGCACACCGGTGCGGTACCTGTCTCTTATACACATCTGACGCTGCCGACGATATGCAGTGTGTAGATCT
>USKS01000276.1 GCA_900555345.1 uncultured Eubacteriales bacterium | reverse complement strand
CAAATCTTTCTATGCCAAATAAAAATGCACCCCTATGGGGTGCATTTTTATTTGGCGGAGAAGGAGAGATTTGAACTCTCGCGCCGGTTATCCCGACCTACACCCTTAGCAGGGGCGCCTCTTCGGCCTCTTGAGTACTTCTCCAAAGGCTGTCAGCGGTCGTCTCAGAACTGACAGCTATATTATTATACAGTTAAATATCTCGCTTGTCAATAACTTTCAAAAAGAAAATCAGGCAAATCGGATAAACATCAGATGAATCCGAGCAGCAAATACGCCAATACGGTAAGTCCCAGACCGACGGCAGCCATAACTATACCGGGAACCGCTCTTGCCTTTATGCTTTTTACAAGACCTACTATGCCGAGGGAAATCGACGGAAGCGCAAAAATCATAGATATGATCAGCGCAATTATCGCCCCGTAAGGATCATAGGCAAATGACGCGCCTACAGCTTCTATCATGAATGAGATCGAAACGCCTCCGAAAACAAGAGACAGTATGGAGGGAACTTTACCGGGGCTCTTTTTCTCCGCTTTTTCGGCATAGTACATATTCTCCCCGCACGGAGTATAGTAATATGTCGGAGTCTCCGTCTGTGTGCTGCCGCAGTCAAAAGCCTGCTTACGATCTTCCTCGGTCTGTCCGGCGTACGCACCGTCGGCGGGCGTATACGTCTGCCTATCGGGGGCAACCTGCTGTGCGGCAGCCTCCGGCTTTACAAGCGTTGCTCCGCAATGAGGGCAAAAATTTGAGTTGTCGTCTGACGGCGTACCGCAGTATATGCAATATATCATCTGAGCCTCCGAATCCGTGATGTATCTGTTTCCGTTTCAATTATAGCACATACTCGGCGCTTGTCAATAATTAACGTCTTTGATATTGATTTACATATAACGGCGTGATATTATATTATAAAAGGAACGGAGGGGACCTGAGTGAAAAAGAGCTGTGTAGTAATCACGTCGGTGCTGTGCGCAATTTTCTGTGCGCTCGCCGTTTTTGTCCGTCCCGTCAGTGTTTGGAATGCCCTCTGCTCACTTTGCGCCGTCTCCCTCTTCCCTCCCGTATATCTGCTGATTACAAAAATAACAAAGGATCACCGCTTGTGGCAGAATTTTATGTTCTGCGCAATAGTTTTTACGGTAGCTTTGGTATTTTTCTTTCACGGAAATACTATATATGATTATACCTCGCGCTCACCGAAGCTTCCCGGGGAGACCGCTGTGACGACAGAAGCCACTCAGCCTGCCGCTTCCGGCAGAGGCACCGCGCCTCAGCCGTCGGAAAGCGGCATCGGTGAGGGCGTTTATGTAACGCCCAATGGCAAGAGGTACCACAAAAACGCCGAATGCGCGGGCGGCTCCGCTCAGAGAACGACTCTTGACGACGCCGCGTCCCGCGGGTATACGCCGTGCAAAAAATGCTGCGGCACGGGCTGAACATCTGCCGCTTGACAAACAGGTTATACAGTAATATAATATCAGCAATATTTGAGGGAGTAGCAAGCGTTTTTCCCGACGCAGCAAGTCAACATACTGACCGCACGCGGTCTGGCTTGCTTTAATTTGCGAGACTCATGTATGCCGCAGTCGCAGTACATGGTCCGCACATTTACCGTGTACTGTGCTGCACGGTTATTTTTTTGTGACGGAGTGTATTTTAACATGGATCTTGACTTTCTCTTTTTCGTTAACAGCGCCCTTTTGGGAGTTGCGCTTGCCATGGACGCTTTTTCGGTATCTCTTGCCAACGGACTTGCGGAGACCCGCATGAGCCGCGGCAGAATGTGCGGCATCGCGGGAGTTTACGCTGTCTATCAGGCAGTCATGCCCATGATAGGCTGGATATGCGTACATACGATAGTGAACATCTTCACTTCTTTTCAGAAGTTCATACCGTGGATAGCTCTTGCCCTGCTCTCTTACATAGGTATTAAGATGATCGTTGAGGGCGTTCGGCACAAGGACAGTGAGGAGACGAAAAAGCTCACCTTCGGCGTTCTGCTGCTCCAGGGGCTCGCTACGTCCATCGACGCTCTTTCCGTCGGCTTTGCCATACCAGAGTATTCGTTCGTGAAGGCGCTTATATACGTTCTTATAATCGCGGCGGTAACATTTGTCATATGCATGGGCGGTCTTGCCATCGGTAAAAAATTCGGCACGTTTCTCTCAAACAAAGCCGAAATTCTCGGCGGCGTTATCCTTCTCGGCATCGGTATTGAAATATTCGTAACCGGAATTATCAAATAACATAAACTTCGCCGCGGCGGAGTTCTCCTATAACGGAAAAGAAG
>USKS01000275.1 GCA_900555345.1 uncultured Eubacteriales bacterium | reverse complement strand
ATCATCGGCTGGTGCCCCTTCAACGAGGCTTTCCCCGGCAAAAACTCCGAAATTATTGAAAAAGCAGTTGAGGCGGCGCGCAGCTACGACCCCTCAAGGCTTGTAATAGACTCCTCCGGCTGGACGCACAAGGTCCGCGCGGACATATACGACGTGCATGACTATGAGCAGAATCCCGATGTGTTCGGCGAGCATTATTCTTTCTTTGAGAACGGTAAAGAAGCATTTACAAACGGCGTCGGCGACGATATAGGCTACGACGGCGTCTCGCCCTATTTTGTATCTGAGTTCGGCGGTGCGTTTTTCGACATAGACTCCGTTTATAAAAATGCGGGGCAAGAGGCGGGCGCGCCCTGGGGCTACGGCGAAGCCCCCGCGGATGCCGAAGCGTTTCTTGAGCGTCTCGCCGCTTTGTGCAAAGCCCTGCGGGAGAATCCGGAGATCTGCGGCTTCTGCTACACGCAGCTTACCGACGTTATGCAGGAAATGAACGGGCTGTTCGCCTTTGACAGGCGGGAAAAATTCCCCGCCGAGCGCCTGCGCCGCGCGATCGCGGGAGAGTAGGTTCCGGTTCCTCGGGCTGCTCCCCGGTGAAAGGTGCCCGGCACAGACACGTTGCCCGATGAATGGTGCCCGACACGGACACGTTGCCCGTCTTCAAATATCGACTGTATTATCAGCGGACAATTTGTCCGCTGATTTTTATTGCCGCGCTCTATGCGCCGCGCCCCGCCGCGGTGCCCTTAAAGCTATGACTCAACACCCCCGGTAATGCCACGGTAATGCCTTATCCGCGCTGCCGCGGCGCCTGTAAAGCTATGGCTCAACACACGCCCCACAGTAACACTTTTTCCGCAGTGCCACGCCCCGCCGCGGGCGGTATTCTCATAAAATGCGGCAAAAAAGCACATATGTCAATAAAAATATTTTTACATCGCGTCAGAGAAAAAACGAGCATTTGCGAGAATACGCAAGAAAAACGAAGCTTTGTAAATGCTAAATTGAAATTTCACGATTTTTTTGTGAAAAGCTATTGACATACGCCGCCGCATTTGGTATAATTCGTCTTGCTGAATAAATCTATTACTATGCAATTCGGAGGTAAATCTTATGTCAACTTATATGGCAAAGAAAGAAACCGTTGAGCGCAAGTGGTATATTATCGACGCGGCAGGTAAGCCCCTCGGTAAGACCGCAGCGGCAGCGGCTACTATACTTCGCGGCAAGCATCGTCCCGAGTTCACTCCCAATGTGGACTGCGGCGAATTCGTTGTTATCATCAACGCATCCAAGGCAGTGCTTACCGGCAAGAAGCTTGAGCAGAAATTCTATCGCCGTCATTCCGGCTACATCGGCGGTATGAAGAAGGTTCAGTACAAGACGCTGATGGCGACCAAGCCCGAGAGAGCTATGGAGCTGGCAGTCAAGGGAATGCTGCCCGATACCGTCATCGGTCGCAAGGCATTCACCCGTCTGAAGGTGTACGCAGGTGCCACCCACAACCATGAGGCGCAGAAGCCCCAGGTGTACGACCTGTAATCAGAGGAAAGGAAGGACAAATTCATGTTAAATGTAGGAAAGATCGAAGAAGGATTTGTATTAGATCATATTAAAGCAGGAAAGAGTCTTGCGATTTACCATCATCTACAACTGGATAAGCTGGACTGCACCGTGGCCATCCTGAAAAACGTCACCAGCGGCAAGCTCGGCCGAAAAGATATCATCAAGATCGACCGCGAGATGGATCTCGACTGGGACCTCATCGGCTATGTCGACCCGAGCATTACCGTGAACATCATCCGCGACGGCAAGCTCGCCGAAAAGCGCAGTCTCAAGCTGCCCGAGCGCATCGTGGGCGTGCTCAAGTGCAAGAACCCGCGCTGCATCACCTCCGTCGAGCAGGAGCTGCCGCAGATCTTCACGCTCACCGACCGTGAAAAGCGCACCTACCGCTGCCTCTACTGTGAGACCAAAGCCGAGCGGCAGTAAATAGAAGAAAGAAAAAGCAGAGGGGGCAGCCCCTCTGCTTTTTTGCGCCCGCCGCTTCAGACCTCCTGCGTGTAGCCCTGCAGCGCTTGCTGCAGGGCAGCGAGCGCCTTTTTTTCGATGCGGGAGACATAGGAGCGGCTGATGCCGCATTTCGCCGCGATCTCCCGCTGCGTGAGCGGTGTGCGGTCGCCAAGGCCGTAGCGCAGGGTGATGACCATCCGCTCCCGCGGCGACAGCACTGTGTCCATGACCTCGTAGAGCTTCCGGTAGGTCTGCCGTGCGCTGAGATCCTCGAACAGATCCTCATCCGAGCACAGCACATCCATCAGCGACAGCGCGTTCCCGTCCT
>USKS01000274.1 GCA_900555345.1 uncultured Eubacteriales bacterium | reverse complement strand
TTCAACCGACTTGTTGATTTTATTGTACTATAATGGGGTCGAAAAATCAAGGAGGGCTTGATATGAAAAGAAGAATAATCGAAATCGATCAGGATAAATGCAACGGCTGCGGAGCGTGCGCCGCGGCGTGTCATGAGGGCGCTATCGCCATGGTTGACGGCAAGGCAAGGCTTATGCGCGACGACTACTGCGACGGTCTGGGCGACTGCCTGCCCGCGTGTCCCACAGGGGCTATCACCTTTGTTGAGCGCGAGGCTGCTGCCTATGACGAACAAGCGGTCATGGACAATAAGCGCCGAAAAATGCAGGAAAAAATGAAAAAAGAGGGAATGACTCTGCCGTGCGGCTGCCCGGGAAGCCGTTCGCGAAAGATAGAGCACGCGGAGGCGGAGGGCTCCTGTGCCGCGGAGACTTCGGCAAGACCCGTCAGCCGACTGTCACAGTGGCCTGTGCAGATAAAGCTTGTTCCGACAAACGCGCCGTATTTTGACGGCGCAAAGCTGCTCATCGCCGCCGACTGTACGGCGTATGCTTATGCAGCCTTTCACGAGGATTTTATCAAAGGACACATAACGCTTGTTGGCTGCCCGAAGCTTGACGGCGCAGACTATTCGGAAAAGCTTGGGGAGATCATCCGCGATAACGATATTAAAAGCGTGACCGTTGTCCGCATGGAGGTGCCCTGCTGCGGCGGGCTGGAGCATGCGGCAAAAACCGCTCTCCAAAAAAGCGGAAAATTTATCCCGTGGCAGGTGGTGACCGTTTCCACGGACGGAAAAATACTTGACTGAAAAAAGTGAGGAATTAAATTATGGAAAATAAAATGTTTTGCTTTCAGTGCGAGCAGACTGCGGGCTGCGCAGGCTGCACCGGCTGCACGGGAAGTGCGGGTGTCTGCGGCAAAAGTGCCGAAGTCGCAAGGCTTCAGGATGAGCTGACGGGCGCGCTTATAGGACTGGCAAGGGCTACCGACAGCTCGACCGATGTAAACGACGGCACATGGCGGCTTATAATCGAAGGGCTGTTCACCACCGTAACAAACGTAAACTTCAACGAACAGACCATTCGTGTGCAGATAGATCGGGTCCATGCGGAGAGGGCAAGACTTGTGCCGGGCTGCTCCGCCTGCGCCTCGTCGTGCGGGCGCACAGACGACTACGATATGGCGCTGCTCTGGAATGCGCAGGAGGACATACGCAGTCTGAAATCGCTTATACTTTTCGGAGTGCGCGGCATGGCGGCTTACGCGCACCATGCCATGGTGCTCGGCTATACCGACGATAAAGTGAACCGATTTCTCGCAAAGGCGCTGTTTTGCGTCGGCGAGGATCTTGACATGGGAGAGCTTTTGCCCGTCGTTACAGAAGTGGGCGAAGTAAACCTTCAGTGCATGGCGCTGCTCGATCGCGCCAACACCGAGACCTACGGTATGCCGACTCCCGTCACCGTTCCGCTTAGCGTGGAAAAGGGACCGTTTATCGTGATCTCGGGTCATGATCTTCACGATCTGAAGCTGCTTCTGGAGCAGACGGAGGGCAAGGGCATAAATATTTACACCCACGGTGAAATGCTGCCCGCACACGGGTATCCGGAGCTTAAAAAATATGCCCATCTCAAGGGCAATTTCGGCACGGCATGGCAGAACCAGCAAAAAGAATTTTCCGATCTGCCCGCGCCCGTACTGTTCACCACCAACTGCCTCATGCCGCCGAAGAAAAGCTATTCCGACCGGGTTTTCACAACGTCGGTAGTATCGTATCCCGAGATCGTACACATCGGCGATGACAAGGATTTCGCGCCTGTCATAAGTAAGGCACTGGAGCTCGGCGGCTATTCCGAGGACAGGACGTTTACGGGCATCAACGGCGGCAGCACCGTTACGACGGGCTTTGCGCGCGGCGCGGTCCTCGGCGCGGCAGATAAGATAATCGACGCGGTGAAGTCCGGCGCGATAAGGCATTTCTTCCTTGTGGCGGGCTGCGACGGAGCGCGCCCGGGCCGCAACTACTACACCGAGTTCGTAAAAAAGACTCCGCCCGACACCGTTGTGCTGACTCTTGCCTGCGGCAAGTATCGCTTCAATGATCTGGATCTCGGTGAAATAGACGGTATCCCTCGGATTCTGGATATGGGACAGTGCAATGATTCCTATAGTGCCATCCGGGTAGCTCTGGCGCTGGCGGATGCTTTTGACTGTGAGGTCAATGATCTGCCTCTGACACTCGTTCTCTCATGGTATGAGCAAAAGGCGGTATGCATCCTGTTAACGTTGCTTTCACTGGGAATCCGGGACATTTATCTCGGTCCGACCCTGCCCGCCTTCTTATCAGAGACCGTTGTGA
>USKS01000273.1 GCA_900555345.1 uncultured Eubacteriales bacterium | reverse complement strand
CTACAGCGCATTCTATAAGTATTCTGTAAAAGAAGAGGGCGTGCCGCCGGGCAAGCGGCGAAAATTGATCTATGAGGCTTGCGGCGAACGGGCGCAGGACAAACCGACGAATGAAAGGGAAATATGATATGAACGCAAAATTCAAAATATCGGGCAAAAAAATTGAGACCGAAAGACTTGTGCTGAGAGCATTTGAAACTGCCGATCTGGAAGATTTCTTTGAGTATGCCAGCGAAGAAGGAGTGGGCGAGCCTGCAGGGTGGAAGCACCACGAAAGTATAGACGAGACGCGGGAAATTCTTGATATGTTTATAAACGAGGACGAGACATTTGCCGTCTGTCTCAAGGACAGCGGAAAGGTCATCGGCTCGCTCGGCGTTAAAGAGTACGGCATGGAGGAAAAGCTGACGGAGTTCGACGGATACCGCGGGCGCGAGATAGGCTATGTGCTGTCCAAAAGCTATTGGGGAATGGGACTTATGACCGAGGCAGTGGCGGCGGTTATAGATCATCTTTTCCGAGAGCTTAACTATGACTTTATCATCTGCGGGTACTACGATTTCAACAGCCGGTCGAAAAGGGTACAGGAGAAATGCGGCTTTAAGCCGTACAGACGGCTCAATATGCAGACAAGAATGGGCACGACGGAAACGGGCGTGCTTAACATTCTCATAAATCCCGAAAAGAACATACGCTTCAATTTCTCCCATCCGGAAACGCTGATATATAAGGACTGAGCGGGGTGTGCAGTATCGGGAAGCGGGAAACGCACGCTCTCTGTGGTAAGGCTGCGCCGAAGCGGATATGCCGCGGGCGCGGCACGCGAAACGCGGCAAGCGCCGCTCTGCGCGGTGTATCTGTGACAGCGGCACGGCATGGCGAAATTATGCTGCCGAAATACACGCCTGAAACGAAAAAGGATCACATTCGACCCGTCGAAAAATAATTTAATTTTTTTCAAATAGGCTATTGACAAACCGATCTTCTTGAGTTATTATATAGTCACAGTTTACCACTTTATCACGTTAAAGCGGTAAAACAAATCAATTACGCGCATAAGGCGCAGCACGAAAGGGACATCATCATGAAAATCACAAAAATCATCGCAGCGGTTACGGCAGCGCTTATGCTGTGTATCTCAATGGCATCATGCGGCACAAAGACCGACGGCGGCAAGGACACATCGGAGCAGAAGGCTCCCACCGACGCGGAATACGTTATCGGCAAGGGCAAGCTTGTAGTCGGCATCACATCCTTCGAGCCTATGGACTACCAGGACAAGGACGGCAATTGGATCGGCTTTGACGCGGATATGGCAACCGCGTTTGCAGACTCTCTCGGAGTTGACGTTGAGTTCGTCGTTATAGACTGGGACGAAAAAATAATGGAGCTTGACGGCAAGACCATCGACTGTGTATGGAACGGCATGACTCTTGACGACGGAGTTACAAGCGCAATGAGCTGCTCAAACGCATACTGCAACAACCAGCAGGTAGTCGTAGTTCCCAAGGACAAGGCGGAACAGTATGCCACCGTTGAAGCCTGCAAGGATCTTCAGTTCGCGGTTGAAAACGGCAGCGCGGGTCAGGGTCAGCTTGACGGCCTCGGCTACTCCTATACGGGCGTTGTGGATCAGGCGACCGCACTTATGGAGGTTGCGGGCGGCACCGCAGAGGCAGCCGTTATAGACAAGCTTATGGCAGGCGCAATGATAGGCGAGGGCACCTCGTGGGCGAACCTTACATACACTGTCGGCCTTAACGACGAGCAGTACGGCGTAGGCTTCCGCAAGGGCAGCGACCTTACCGAAAAGCTGAACAAGTTCTTCAAGGACAGCTATGCAGACGGCTCCATGACGAACATTGCCGAAAAGTACGGCGTTCAGGAAGCGGTCATCGCTCAGTGACGGCAGAGTGCCGCGGCACAATAAAAAAGCATATCCCCGACATGCGTCGGGGATATGCTGCGCTATAATAAGTTAAGGCAGGATATATATTTTGGCTACATTATATGAATGGTTTCCCTTTCTTGAAACATTTATAAAACAGTTTCCCACCGTATTTGCGGCGTTGAACACAGGCTTTTTGCAGACGCTTAAGCTCTTTTCAATAACTCTTATCGGCGCAATTCCTCTGGGACTTATAATATCGTTCGGCTCTATGAGCCGCTTCAAGCCCCTCAGCGGTCTTATCAAAGCCGTCATATGGGTCGTGCGCGGCACGCCGCTCATGCTGCAGCTTCTGATAATATACTATTTTCCCGGTCTTGTGTGGGGAAATCCCATATGGGGCAGCGGAGAGTCGGGGCTCTTTCTTGCGTCCTGCGTGGAGTTTATTTTCAAC
>USKS01000272.1 GCA_900555345.1 uncultured Eubacteriales bacterium | reverse complement strand
AGCACCAGCAGGAACAGACCGATAAATACCGTACCCATACCCAACACAAGCACAAACCACGGATTGTTGATAAGATCCATCTGCGACAGTTCTCCTTTCTAAGTGTTGATTATGAAACCGTTAAATACTTGTATACATGTATAAGCTGGCATTTGAATGAACAATGCCCTCAAATACTCCCGTTTTCTCTTATTCTGCATAGTGTTCTTTTTTCCTGCCTGAAATGGAAATTTATTTTTTTTGATGTTAATAGAAATGCCAATTTTGCCCGCAATAGCTTATAAAATTCGCCTGCGGGCAAAATTATGTATAAATTTGATGCTAAGACAGCTCCGTTTGCCTGAGCGCATTAAGTTCCTCAGCGCTCAGAGCCCTGTATTCGCCAGACTGCATGAAGCCTATTGAAACCGCGCCTTCCTTCGTGCGTTTCAGCACCAGCGTTTGGTGCCCCACGGCTTCAAGCATTCGCCTTATTTGGCGGTTGCGCCCTTCGTGTATGGTTATATCGAATGATGTGTTGCCGTTGTGCAGCGCATGCACCTGCGTTATCTTCGCTGGGCTGGTCATCCCGTTGCCAATGTCAACGCCTTGCTCAAGCCGCGCTATTTCCGCATTTGTCAGCACCCCATCGCACACGGCGTGATATGTTTTATCCACCGTAAATTTGGGATGCGTAAGTTTATACGCAAGTTCGCCGTCGTTGGTCATAAGCAGCAAGCCTTCGGAATCATAGTCAAGCCTGCCAACGCTGTACAGCCGGTACGGAACATCCTTAAAGTAATCCATTATGGTCGCTCTGCCCTGCGGATCGGACGCGGTGCACATAACGCCGCGCGGCTTATAGAACGCAAAAACGACCCGTTCTTCGGCCGGGCGCAGCAGCTTGCCTGCGTATTCCACCCTGTCGTTAAGCGGGTCTATCACCGTGCCTATCGACGCCACCTGACCATTTACCTTAACAAGGCCAGCGCCGATAAGTTCTTCGCATTTTCTTCTGGAGGCTACTCCGGCCTCCGCCATAAACTTTTGCAGCCGCATTGCATACCCTATGCCGCCCAGCCGGACAGCAGCTTTCTTAAATACTGGCCGAATTTGAGCGAAAGGCTGTCTTCCGCGGCAAGCAGCCGCGTTTCGCCAACCAGCTTGCCGTCCATAAGCACCCTGCCGCTTGTAGGCCTGTCCACACCGCCGAGGATGTGAAGCAGGGTGGATTTACCCGAGCCGGAGGGACCGATCACGGCAACAAACTCTCCCTTCTTCACCGAAAACGATACGCCGTCCAGCGCCCGCACTTCGTTTTCACCTTTTCCGTATATCTTTGTAAGGTTTTCAACCCGCAATATTTCCATCCCGAAACACTCCTTTCGCTTTTTACACCCTCATTTTACTTTATACGGATGACACGACGGTGACTTTAAAGTGACGGATCCGTCACTTTGAAAAAAGGGAGCCGCCGGTCAGACGGTTCCCTTATAAAAGCGGATGGTGAACATGGCGCCCGCATTTTTCCGATTTTCCGCCTTGACGGTGCCTTTCTGTTCTGCAATGATCATGCGTGACAGCGCAAGACCGATCCCAAAGCTTTTACCGTCGGAGTTCTTGCCCTTATAGAAACGCTCAAAGATACGGGGCAGATCCTCCGGAGAAATGCCCGTGCCGTTGTCCTTGATCACGATTTCGGAATATAGGGCATTTTCAGCTGCTTCAATTTCAATCTTTCCGCCGTCCGGCGTATGCTCCATGCAGTTTTTCACAATGTTGCCGACAGCCTCGCTTGTCCAGGCGGGATCTCCGTAAAAGTCCCCCTCGGCGCGGAGGATAAGCTCCTGCCCGCGAAGCTCAATGGGTATGAGCAGAGGAGCGCAGGACTTATTTATCAGCGTTTCCAGGCTGACCGTCTCTTTGTTGAACTGTACTGTTCCGGCGTCCAGCTTTGATATTTTCAGCAGGGTGGTGATAAGCCAGTCAATGCGGTCGAGCAGCCCGTAAAGCTCGTTTGTGAGCTGATGCCTGCACTCATCGGTCAGACCGGACGCCGACAGCCGTTCCACCAGCAGATTTATCGAGGTCAGCGGTGTGCGGATCTGGTGTGATATGTCGGCTAAGGAATCCGCCAGATATTCCTTGTCGCTTATGAGCTTTTGCTGTTGCTCGCGCAGACGGACCGTCATCTTGTAGATTTCGCTGTGGAGAATACTCAGCTCGCCCTCCGAATAATTATCAAAATCAATTGAGTTGTCGCCGTGCAGAACCTGATTGATAGCATCCGCAAGGGAGGCAATCCTTCGATACCTCTTGTAAGTGCCGATGCAGAAGATCAGCATAAGCAGCAGAGAAAGAACG
>USKS01000271.1 GCA_900555345.1 uncultured Eubacteriales bacterium | reverse complement strand
TCGCAGAAGTGCTCGCCGAATAGGGATTCGTTCTCGCCTGCGGGCTCGGTCAGGGTCGGCTCTGACAGTCCACCGGACTGTCATTCACTACCGTCCGCCTTGCGGTGCCCGAAATTTCTTTGCTCGCTGCCGCTCGCGAAATTTCGACCGCTGCACGTTTCGCGCCTTGCCTTCTTCCGCTACCGGCGGCGGCAAGGCGCAAAACCCCGTTCGAATCCCCTTCATATCAAAAGAGAAAAGCACTTCTGCGAAGTGCTTTTCTCTTTTGGCAGCCGAATAGGGATTCGAACCCCAACATACAGAGTCAGAGTCTGCTGTGCTACCGTTACACAATTCGGCTGTATTTGCTTTTAGCAGAAAATAGTATATCAGTTTGCTCGCCCGTTGTCAATAGTTTTTTGCAATTTAGTAAAAATTATGCATGATGCGTCGGTTTTATTTCCGACTTCTATTTACTGCTGGCGTTTTTAATGCTACAATGTAAAAAACAATATGCACGAAAGGATCTTTACCGTCATGCTTTGCAAAACCGTTTATCTCCGCGAGGCCGAGGGAGATATGTCCGTTCATCTCGAGACCTACATAAGCCGCACCGAGGGCGATATGAACTGCGCCCCCCGTGATGCCATGCTTGTTCTGCCCGGCGGCGCGTACGCGTTTCTCGCCGAACGTGAGAGCGAGCCCTGCGCAAAGGCGTTTCTTGCCGCAGGCTTCAACGTTTTCACCCTTTACTATTCACTGAACGAAAAGGCCGCTTTTCCCCGTCCGCTTGTTGATGTTTCCATGGCGATCGCGCACATCCGCGCCCATGCAGAAGAATACAACATTGACCCCGACCGCATTTTCGTTTGCGGTTTCTCCGCGGGCGGACACCTCTGCGGCTCTATCGGAACGTTCTGGAACCGCGATTTTGCGGCTTTCCCCGGCATGAAAAAAGGCGACAACCGTCCCCGCGGCGTTATACTTTCGTACCCTGCGGCATCTCTCATGCCCGGGCTTCGCCACGATCTGTGCACGGAGCTTATTCTCGGCAAAAAGGATTACACCGACGAGGAGTGCGCGGCGTACTCTCTTGAAAAGCAGGTGACCGAGGACACAGTGCCCCACTTTATCTGGCAGACCGAGGAGGACGACTGCGTTTGCGTCGAAAACTCTCTCGTGCTTGCCGAGGCGCTTATCGCGAAGCGCATCCCCACAGAGCTGCACATATATCCCAAGGGCCCCCACGGTATGTCCGTTGCCACTAAAGAGGTCTACTGCAACACGCCCGAGAACATCGACCCCCATGTAGGTTCATGGGTAAAGGCTGCCGTTGAGTGGACTCAGCTTATCTGACAAAAGGCGAAAATCAATATGAGAAGCTGCCGTTTTAACGGCAGCGCAAAAAATCCGAAGAATATTCTCACGATATCTTTAACTGTGAGATATGCGCAGTATGCAGCCGGAAGGAAATAAAACCTTCCGGCTATTGCTGTTTTTGCAGCCTTTTATGCGTTTTACGCTTGCGTATTTCACAGCTTTTTTGATTTGCGACAAATTCGCATATTGACAAATATGCAAAGTCGGTGTATAATGATTTGCGAACAAGTTGCAAATCGGAGGTGCAGCCGATGGCAAAGTATCTGACACGGCAGCGCAAGCGGCTTCTTACATATCTTTCAGAGCATACAGACGAACAGATGACCGCACGGCAGATAGCCGACGCGCTGACGGCAGATAACATCAGCATCAGTGCCGTTTATCGCAATCTATCCGCTTTGGAGGAGGAAGGGCTTCTCAAACGCAGCGTTCGTGAAGGAACGCGGGAGGTCTTTTATCAGTATATCGCCGCAGCGAAATGCAAAGACAGCCTGCATCTTTCCTGCCGGGTCTGCGGAAAAAGTATCCACTTGGATGAAGCAGACACAACACAACTGATTCAAAACACTTTAAGAAACACGGGTTTTCAGATTGAAAAGACCGAAACAATCCTCTACGGCATTTGTGAGGGCTGCAGAAAATAGCAGGAGGTGAGCATGATGACAAAGAGAAAACGCATTATATCCTTGGTGGTCGCTGCTGCGGTCTTATTCGTCATGCTTTATTCCGCTCTCTATATTGCGGCAGAAGCAAACCACGACTGCGTGGGCGAGAACTGCCCTATCTGCTATCAGATCAATGTTTGCCAGAACGCTCTGAAAAACCTTTCGCTTGCTGTATGCGCCGTGGCTTTTGCCGCAGCGTTTACATATACTTTGTGCAGGAGTATTTCCGCCTGTGCAGCTGTTATCCCAAACTATACTTTGGTTTCACTTAAGGTTAAACTGACAGATTAAAGAATAAGAGCTTTTTACAAGGGTGTAGTCTATCCGTTTTCGGATAGGCTTTTGCGGCGCTGCCGTCCC
>USKS01000270.1 GCA_900555345.1 uncultured Eubacteriales bacterium | reverse complement strand
GGGCAACTACGCGTCTCCCAACGGCGAGTTCGGCGAGCTGAAGGGCTACATACTGTCAAGGCTTCTGTGGGATCCCTACATGAGCAGCGAAAAGTACAAGGAGCTGATAATCGAGTTTATCCGCGACTTCTACGGCGCGGGCTATCAGCACATTATAGACTACCTTTCAATGGTGAACGACGCTTCTTTCGACAGCCATTTCGGTATTTATTTCGACAACGCGGCGGACTATGTATGGTGCCGCGACGCGGAGAGTAAATTCGAAGGGCAGATGCTGTTCCTGAAGCGCGGCAGCGAAATGTTTGACGCAGCGGAAAAAGAGGC
This sequence comes from uncultured Eubacteriales bacterium, assembly GCA_900555345.1. Next base: position 2,069 of record USKS01000270.1, on the reverse strand, counting down.
TGACTCTCCTACGGCTCTCGCGAACGTCAGACGCAGCCGCATTCAGCTTATCGACTACAAGGACTTCATGCTTCGCTATGAGCGCGAGCAGTGCGGCGACGAGGCAGAGAAGGCGGCGTTTACCGAAAAGATCGTTGAGAACAACAAGCTGCGCTTTGAATATATGCGCCGCTACGGTGTAACTCACAACCACGAATTCCACGATATTAAATCGCTCAGCGATCCGGACTACACGCAGCATTGCCTGCTGTGGAAGCGCCCGGAGGAGCAGTAATTTTAAAATTTTCGGAGGTAAATAAAGTTATGAAGCTTGGTATGATTATGCCCTGCGAGGCAAAGAGCTTTGACGAAGCAAAGGAACTGGGACTTGATTTTGTCGAGTTTGACCTTAACCATCCCAACTATTGGGGCGTTAATATGGACTCCATCATGCCCCGCGCGAATGAGATCTGCGAAGCCGTAAAGCGCACCGGAGTTGAAGTCGGCGCTGTCGGACGCTGGGGCAGCCAGGTCGTTGCTGACGACGGCAGCATAATTGAAAAGGAACTTGACGAGATCAAAAAGGCGATTGACTTCGCCGCAGCGGTCGGCGCGCCCAACTATCTTGTTTCCTGCAACTATGCCAAGGATATTACATATTATAAAAACCTTACCGTTGCCATCGAAGTGCTCAATAAGGTCGTTGAGCACGCGAACAAGTACGGCATCACTGTTTCCATCGTAAACTGCATGATGGGCGGAAACTATATCCGCACACCCGAACAGTGGAAGATAGTTCTTGACGAGGTCCCCGGGCTGAAAATCAAATATGACCCCTCTCACAGCTTTGTTCACGGCGGTGACAAAGGCGCATATATGGAAGAGGGAATGCTTTGGGGCAAACATTTCGGATATATCCACATCAAAGGCGTTATCCAGTACGGCGACTCCGATGAGGTCGATTCATGGCATCGCTTCGAGCTTATCAGAAAGCACCCCGAGCTTAAGGATGTGCTGACCCAGAGCTTTATTCACGACAACTACGACAATCCCCCCGCAGGACTTGACTCCATCAATTGGAGAGCATTCTTCGGTATCCTTTACAAGTTCGGCTTTGACGGATATTGCTCCATTGAGCCTCACTCTCCCTCGTGGACAGGTGAGAAGGGCGACTGGGGCGTAAAGTATACTATCAAGTATATCAGAGACCTTATGATGTAATTTGCCCGATAACGGAGAAAAGAGAGGAGCGCAGCTCCTCTCTTTTTTACATATTATTTTGCGCAAATGCACAGGCGATACGTTTCATCGCCGTTTTCAAGGGAATATGAACGGATATAGCAGCCGTCGCTGCCCGCTTTGCAAAGAACGCCGTCGCCGAACATTTTGCCGACGGCTTCGTGCCGTGTCCAGATGTCAAACAGTTCTTCGTGACTTCCCGCGTCCTCACCGAACCAGCGGCGGCACACCTTTGAAAGATTTTCCACGCTGCGCGAGCGGTCGATAAGCTCGGCGTCAAATCCGACGCGGCTGCCGGAAAAGGGAAGCATTGATATATCGTCCGGCACGGGGTAGTCTTTATTGCATATAACGGCGCACGCGGCAAGATGAGCGGAGTGGGTCACGGAAAAATCAATGTCCGGACGCTCAATACACGGTCTGCCGTTTGCGCCGGTGTATATCTGCGGTATAAGATATGCATAACCCAACAGACTGAACAGCCTGTCTCTGCACCGAAGCCCGGCCTCGTGCTGCGAAGCCCGGTCGCTTTCCGTAAATTCGTATGAAAAATAAATCATATGTCAGTCTGCTGTTTTGCTTTTGTTCTGTGCGCGTTTGAAGCGGCGGGTGCCGAAATAAAACTTCGGCAGGCTCATCATCCGCCCGATGCGTTTAGGCTCGCACAGAAGCCTGTAAAGCCATTCAAGCCCCAGCTTTATAAATATCTTAGGCGCTCGTTTGAGATTGCCGGAGTAAACGTCAAGACTGCCGCCGAGACCGAGCAGCACTTTGACGCCGGGCAGTCTGTCTCTGTTTGCGGCGATCCACTTTTCCTGCAGCGGTGCGCCCAGGCAGACATAGAGTACATC
>USKS01000269.1 GCA_900555345.1 uncultured Eubacteriales bacterium | reverse complement strand
GCTTATTTCGACCGAGGGCGAGGACATTGAAAACTGGCGCTTTACTTATCCGCCGAGAAAGGCAGCGCGCAGGCGTCATTTCGGGTTTGACCAGGGTGCCGACCTTTGTCGGGAACTGACGAGATACACGGGTATACCGACCGAGCGGTGCTTTGCCGCGCACGGCGGCACAACACAAAAATCACTGAACTCCGCCGAGCGCCGCGATAACGCAATGGGCTCATACAAGCTGCGCCGCGACGCGGACCCGAACGGTAAAAAGTATTTTATAGTTGACGATATAATTACGACGGGCGCGACCGTCAGCGCCTGCGCAAAGCTTTTGCGCAGTGCGGGCGCCAAGTGCATTTTCCCCGTGTGCATAGCGCGCACAAAAAGAAAAAAGCTGCCCGCAAAAAGGCGACGACCCAAAGACAGCCCTTGGTTTACTGCAAAGCCGAAGAAGGCATAGCCGCGCTGCCCCGCAGCAGATAGAGTGCCGCCGCCGGGCGCAGGCAGCCTGCCGCACATCCCGTCTCCAAAGGCATCAATATCACCGGCACGGCGGTGCCGCCACAATACGGGCATATTTCGTCGTGCCGCCCCAATACGGGCATGTTTCGTCGTGCCGCGGCAGCAATCCCCATTCTCGCCCGCGGGCGCGAAATATCCGTTATAATATCCGTATATTCTGCATATACTTTTTGCGTGGAAAGTTTGTCCACACGGAGGTATACAATGCTTAAATACTATGTAAACGACAGCTGCATAGGATGCCCTCTCTGCGCATCCACCTGCCCCGCCGTGTTCCGCATGACGGATGACAATGTTGCAGAGGCGTACACCGATCCCACCACCGATGCTGAGGCGGCTGACGCCGACACGGCTCTTGACGGATGTCCCGTTGACGCAATCGAAAAAAGAGGCTGATATTTTTGAGTGTCAAAAAACCGGTTTCGGTAAGTACCGAAACCGGTTTTTCTCTTTTACTCTTCTTCGCCGTCGACGTTTTCGGCATCTTCGCCGTCCTCGCCGTCTTCGGGCTCCTCCGCCTCGGGAGTATATCTGCCGTACAGCACGGTCATATCTCTTATCTTCTCCGCAAGCTCGGGAGTGAGCGCGTCGGAGGTGACCCGCCACTGCCAGTTGAGACCGAGCGTGCCGGGGGTGTTCATGCGGCAGTCCGCACCGAGCTCAAGGTAATCCTGCAGCTGCGCCACAAACAGCTCTGCAACGCTTGCCATGCCCGCGCGTATCATTGCGTGCGCAATGCTCTCGCCGCCCGAAACCGCAAGGTATTTCCTGCAGTACTCAACATCCGCGGCAGCGGCTTCCTTTTCCCATGCGGCGGCAGTCGTATTGTCATGAGTGCCGGTGTAGCAGACGCAATGGCTCGTGTAGGTGTGCGGCAGATAGTTTGACGGCTCGCGCGCGTCAAACGCAAACTGCAGCACCTTCATGCCGGGCAGCCCCGACTGCGAAAGCAGATCTCTGACCTCCGGCGTGAGATAGCCGAGATCCTCGGCAATAAAACGCATATCGCTGAACCAAGACGTTATAACGTGCACAAAATCTATACCGGGGCCCTTCACCCACTTGCCGTTTTTCGCCGTAGTCTCGCCGTACGGCACCGACCAATAGCTTTCCAGTCCGCGGAAATGGTCTATACGGATAGCGTCGTACAGCTTTCTCGCGCCCTCGACGCGGCGTATCCACCAGCCGTATCCGTCGTTTTTCATAACATCCCAGCGGTACAGGGGATTTCCCCACAGCTGACCGTCGGCGCTGAAATAATCAGGCGGCACGCCCGCAACGGACGTGGGCACGTTTTTCTCGTCAAGCTGGAAGAACTGCGGCTCTGCCCAGACATCGGCGGAGTCCATCGCGACATATATGGGCAGATCTCCTATGATCCCCACGCCGCGCTCTTTCGCATACTCCCTCAGCGCCGCCCACTGCTTGAAAAACAGGTACTGTATATACGTAAACAGTCTTATATCGTCGGACAGCTCGTCTGTATATCTTTCGACCGCCTCGGGAGTGCGCATACGAATACTCTCGTCGTCCCACTCTGCCCATGAGCGCATACCGAAATGACGTTTCAGCGCCATGAACAGTGCGTAGTCGGAGAGCCATGTGCGGTTTTCCCTTGCGAAATCAAGAGTTTTTTCGGCGTCTCTTGCCCAGCCGCGCTCTGTTGCCGTCTCAAGCAGTTTGAATCGCTCATTGTATATACGTCCGTAGTTGACCCTGTCTTCTCTGTCGCCGAAATCGACCGCGTCAATTTCTTCTTTTGTCAACAGTCCGTCCTCGACGAGCATATCAAGGTCTATGAAATACGGGTTGCCCGCAAAGGCCGAAAAGCTCTGATAGGGGCTGTCGCCGTAGCTTGTCACACCCAGCGGCAGGATCTGCCAGTAAGTCTGCCCGGCTTCCTTGAGCCAGTCCACAAAGTCGTATGC
>USKS01000268.1 GCA_900555345.1 uncultured Eubacteriales bacterium | reverse complement strand
CGCCCATGCCGCCCCAGCGGGAGAACGACATTCCGCGCCGCCCGTTTTTACGGGAGTGCTCGTAGTAAAGACGGTTGAGCCATTTGAGATGGGTAAGCCCCGGCAGACCGTTTACGAATGGATATATGTAGTCCTGCTGCCAGTCCAGCCAGCGGAAATCCGCGCCTATATCCTCCATAACAGAGTCGGTAGCGGCGAAAAACGCCTCCATGTAGTCCCGATCTCCCGCGTTGAAGCGAAGATTTCCGGGATCGCGCGGGGAGTTCTCCTTTTCCCTCTCCGAAATTTTTTCGGCAACGTCCGGCACCTTTTCGGCATATCCGCTTTTTTCAATATGACTGTGGAAAACGGGATAGCACTCCTCGTGGGTGCGCACGCCGTCGCATGGGTGGTCGTTCAGCGTCACGGCGACGCCGCGGCGGTGCAGCTCGGCTATAAGAGCCGCGGGATCGGGGATGAGCCGCTTGTTCCAGGTGTATCCCGTCCAGCCCATATTGCCGCCCGCATGAGCGTAGCCGAAATCGGGACGCGGGTCGCCCTCTTTGTAGCACCAGTCGTGGTAGTGCCAGTCCATATCCATAACAAGAATGTCAAGGGGAAAGCCGTGTTCGTCGTATTCGTCAACGATGGAAAGAAATTCGTCGGCGGAGTAGCCGTGCCAGCGGGAGTACCACGAGCCGAAAAAGTACTTTCTCGGGAGCTGCGTGCCGCCGCTTACGGCGCAGAGATCGCGAAGCGCCCCGCGGTAGTTCTTGCCGTAGACGAATATGTATATATCGGTAGTGTTTGACGGGTCGCGCAGCGCCGCCCAGCCGTTCTTTATAACAGTTGTGCCCGAGTCGTCAACGACGGAAATGCCGTCCTCGGACAGAATGCCGTCCGGCAGGCTGCGAAAGCCGTCAACGCCGTCAAGGGTGGTAAGCGTGCCGCCGAGATTGCCGCAGTCGCGGTCACCGAAATGCCACACTCCGCCGTCTATAAGCGGACTTTCTACCGAGAGGGAGTCATGCGAAAAAGCGCCGCCCGTGTATTTAAGCGTCAGAATGTCGGTGCTGACGGTGAGGGAAGTATCCGACACTTCTCCCTCGCAGAAAAAATCGCCCTCGGCGCCGTCTCTTTTCGCGAACAGCGTTTCGCTGTCGCAGAACGCTCCGTCATTTGAATACTCCGCGCGGATGACTCCCGCTGACAAAACGCTGAAGCGCGCGTTTCCCATTATAAATGTTTTCATATATATGTGTTTCCTTTTTGCCGCGCCGCGGCGCGGTTTTTTGGTCTCCATGTCAACATTTTAACGTTGAGCGGGCACAAAGTCAACAAGGATGAAAACAAAAAATACATTTTCAATTGACTTTGCGCCGCCGCTTGTGTATAATGGTGCAAACAGCACCCCCGGAGGATATGTAATATGATAAGTGTTGAAGAAATTCTCTCCGACATCCGATCCGACAGAACGAAAAAAGTTATTCTCGATACGGATACATACAATGAGATAGACGACCAGTATGCGCTGGCATACTGCTATCTTTCCGATAAAATAGACCTCCTCAGCGTAAACGCCGCGCCGTTTTACAACGACCGCAGCGAGGGCTATGAGGACGGTATGCTGAAAAGCTACGATGAAATTCACAAGGTGCTGGGTCTTGTAGATCCCGACTACAGAACGCCCGTATATCACGGCAGCCGCACAACGATAGAGGTAAGCGGCGCCGCGGTAGACAGCGAGGCTGCGAGAAATATCATAAACACGGTGCACGCAAGCGACGAGACGGTATACGTGCTTGCCATCGGCGCTATCACAAACGTGGCGTCGGCGCTCATGCTGGATCCGTCCATAAAAGAAAACATGGCGGTAATCTGGCTCGGCGGCAACCAGATAGAGGGCGACAATCTGGGTGAGTTCAACCTGGTTCAGGACTACACCGGCGGTCAGATACTTCTGAACAGCGGCGTGCCGCTGCTGCTTTGCCCCGCGTGGTGCATCGTTTCCGTACTGACAACGAATGTTGAGCTTACAAACGACCTCAAAGGCAATAACGCCATCTGTGACTATCTTTTTGAGATCACCGAGAGAGAATGGGTGCGCGCGGGCAGCAATCCCGCGTGGGTAAGGACCGTCTGGGACATTGCGGCGCCCGCGATCCTCGACTGCCCCGACTGCGCCGAGATCGAAGTTATCCCCACCCCCGTGTTTACGGATCAGCGGGTATACGCTTTCGACTCCACAAGACACAAAATGCTGTATCTGAAATCCATAGACAGAGAAAAGGTATACTCGGCAACCTGGAAGATACTGAAAAGCTGCAAATAAAGCAAAGAAAAGGCGGAGAGAGCCGCCTTTTTTGCTGCAATTTTTCGCTTTATCACTGTAAAGCTGCGCTGTCGCTTGCGAAGGCGACAGCGTCCGGGTCAGGTGCCGCCCGCCCCGCGGAGGTGCCGCTGCCAAAACTGTGCGCTGCCCGCCTAAAAGAGGCAGGTGCCGCCCGCCCCGCGGAGGTGCCG
>USKS01000267.1 GCA_900555345.1 uncultured Eubacteriales bacterium | reverse complement strand
GGGGGCAGGCGCCGTCTGTACATATCTTCTCTGCGGATCCGATCCCGACTCGCTCGACGGCGTAATTATGGAAAATGGCGGCGTGCGCGTCGGCATAATGGATGGCACCGCTCCCCATACGATGGACCCCGTATATGCGGGCGCTTGCGGCGAGATAGTCAACTGCGGCGACTGTTGGAACAGCGCCTATCTTGAAGAGCGCCGAACCGAGATAAGCCGCGCCGTAAAAGAGAAAAAGCTGTGCTTTGAAACGGCGTACCGTTTTCTCTCCGGTGGGGGAGAGGTCACGGAAATGCAGAGAGAGACGGCAGACCGCATCCTTCTCAGGGGCAAAATGTCGGCTTGCATCGATCGTCTTGTATCTACGTTACCCGCAAAGGGCAGCGGAAATATATCCGAGCGGCGCACCGTGGGCATAACCATGAAGGGCGCCGTGCGCCTTGATACCTTTGAGCGCGCGAAAAGGGTGATAACCGTTGAAGACTGCGCGGACCTTGCGCCGTTCTTTGCGGATGAGCTTGCCGCGCGTCTCGCCGCCGACGGACGGGAAGCGGTAATATCCCGTTTTCCCACGGGCGGCATTGCCGAAATATACATTCCCTCGGCGGATACGTGCGTAACTCTCATGAATTGCGAAAAAGAAGCGTACAAAAACATAAATATGCGCCGCTTCGCCGATATCGATGAGATCAGAAACAGCCGCCGGCGCAGGCGCTTTCTCGAAAAGTGCCTCGGGGCGATGCTTGACGGCGCGCGGGAAAGCCTTGAGAGCGCCGCAAAGCTGCATTTCGAGCTTGAGGATATTTACAAGGCGTCAATGGACTTTAAGGGCCTTGATGAACTCGGAGAGCGCCTCTGCCGGCGCGTATGTAACTGTTTTTGACAAATAAATCCCTGTCCCGGTCGGTCTATTCACAGCCTTGTCCGAGTATATTTACTGTGAAAGACGGAAAGGCAGGGATCGTAATGATACCGAATAAGAACTATTCAGAAGAATATGCGCTGTCGTTTTTGCCGCACCGTATTGCCGAAAGTGTGCGCAAAGCGGCAGCGCTTTACCGCGGAAACATAAACGAAGTGCGCCTGCGCACCGACTGTCCGGTGTACATAACCGCGGGAAATAAAAACGTCAAATGCTCGGCGGGCTGTACGCAGGATGAGATGCTCTCCGTTGTGCGCGCCCTGTGCGGTAACTCACTGTACTGCCACAGCGAGACTATAAAAGAGGGGTATATCTGCACGTCCTGCGGACTGCGTGCGGGTGTATGCGGCAGAGCGGTCACGGAAAACGGAAAGATCATATCCGTAACGGATATAACCTCCGTTTCCATAAGAATACCGCATAGGTATCCCGGGGCGGCGGACGGGCTGTGCAGGCTTATATGCGACAGCGCTTTTAAAGGAATGATAATATACTCGCCGCCCGGCGGCGGCAAGACAACGGCGCTGCGTGAGATCTGCGCGCGTCTTGCGGCGCCTCCGTACAGTTTGCGGATTGCCGTGGTCGATACAAGATTTGAGATCTGCGGCGGACTCGGTGGCGATCTGTCGGTAGACGCCCTGTGCGGCTATCCGAGGGCAAAGGGCATGGAGACCGCGGTAAGAACTCTGTCGCCGCAGCTTATAGTCTGCGATGAAATAGGCAGCGCCGAGGACGCGGCGGCAGTCGGAAACAGCTTCGGCGCGGGAGTGCCGTGCGTTGTCAGCGCCCATGCCGCATCTGTGGAAGAACTGTATATGAAGGATTATATGAAGCAGCTGTGTGAAAGCGGAGCGTTCTCATGCGCTGTCGGACTCGGCCTTCGGGACGGGAAATTCATGTTTGACATAACTTCTCTCGGAAACGCGCGCCGCAGCGCGGCGCCCGTGGCGTGATACGTCTTGCCGGCGGAGCTATCCTTGTTTTGTCCGCGGTCATATGGGGCAGACGGCAGGGGGAGAGCGTAAAGAAACGCTGCGCGATAACGGCGGCGCTCTGCGATTTTGTCAGATATACGGGTGAGAGGATAGAAACGTTCAGAGATCCGCTTTGCGATATTTTTTCTTCATACAGAGACGACGTTCTCGGGGAGTGCGGCTTTATCGCGGCACTCAAAGAGAGCGGCGCGGCAGCGGCGGTCGCGGCGGTCCGAGACCTTATGTGTCCTGAGGACGCGGCGATCATGGAGAGCTTTGCAAAAAAGCTCGGTGCCACTTATGAGGCGGGGCAGCGGGCAATGTGCGAATATACCGCGTCGGCACTTCAAAAAAGCGCCGAAGCACAGAAAGAAGAGCTTAGCCAAAGGCTGCGCCTTTTCAGGGTGCTGCCCGCGCTTGCGGCGGCAAGCGCCGTTATACTCTTTATATAAAACCTGCGGGATCAGAAAAAAGAGCGCGGCTCGGAAAGTGATGGATATTATGGATATAGCGCTGCTTATAAAGACCGTCGGCGTGGGGATAATCGTTGCCGTGGCGGGACAGGTGCTTCAGAAAACGGGCAGAGACGAGCAGGCAATGCTTGTGAC
>USKS01000266.1 GCA_900555345.1 uncultured Eubacteriales bacterium | reverse complement strand
CAAGGCGCCCGACGATCCTGTTCGTTTCTTTGGCTGCCGCCGCGAAAAGACGGTCGATATAGTCGCTCGGTATGTCATCCGAAAAGGATGACAGCGCTTCTTTGTACGGCACGTCGCTTTTCTCACAGCGGTATCTCAGCCCGAGACGCCGTCCGGAGTCCACGCAGTCAAACGATCCGTGGTGAGAACCGATCGCAAACGCGATAAGCTCGGAGGCGATGATCATCTTCGGCTCGCTGCCGCTCTGATGGAATTTTTCCATTATGTATCGGCAGCCCTGAAACGTGTGAATGACGCTTCCGCGCTTTCGGCTGTCGCCCGAGGACAGGTAGCTCTGAAATTCTTCCGTATACTTGCCCATGTCGTGAAGAAGCCCTGCCAGATATCCCGTGTCGGCGAGTCCTGCGGCATTGAGACACTGCGCCGCGCGCTGCGCGCAGCCGGTGATGTGGCTTTGCACGCTCTGTCGGATAATTTCACCGTCATCAGTCTCGCGCATATGAGCATAATAGGTCACGAAACCCCTCCTTTCGTTTGTATTCTTTATTTGCTGTATAAATTATATCATACATAGTGTCCCATAAAACGGACTTAACGCGTAAAAATCAAACTATTTTCAAAATTCTTTCGTTTTTCGAAGTAACAACATCGTGTTTTATGCGCCCGGTCGGAAATCGGCAGACGAATACACAAGTGAAACACGGCCCGCATATTGCGCGTAAAACTACAAAACATTCATTTATTATATATATTATAACGCCGAAACATAGCGAATACAATCGGATACGGTCGAAATGTTAACAAAATAAAAACAATACAAAAATTGCCGTTCATATTTTGTGTATGCGGGATAATAATAAGTGCAGAGAACGCGAGAGTGTTCTCAATTAATATAGATGAAAACCCATAGAAGGGAAAACGGACTTTTGTCCGGGAAAGGATTTATTATGGCAAGCAACAAGACTCTTGTACCCGAAGCAAAGGCAGCTCTTGATCAGTTCAAGATGGAGGCTGCAAGCGAAGTAGGCGTTAACCTCAACCAGGGCTACAACGGCGATCTCACCGCACGTCAGGCAGGTTCTGTCGGCGGTCAGATGGTCAAGAAGATGATCGAAAAGTACGAGAACGACATTAAGGGCAGAAAATAAGTATTTTTGCCTGAAAAAACATGAGAAAGCCCCGAACAGGGGCTTTCTCTCTTTGTAAGCGAGAGCGGCAGATCACGCCCGCAATACAGATGAGTGTCTGAAAGAGCCCGAGGCGCGCAGACTGAAAAAATATATCGCCGCGCTTGTTGACTTGCGCCGCGCGCTGTGGTAACCTAAAGAAAATAAAGCAGTATAAGGCGGACACGCATATGAAAGACAGGCTCACCGAAGAAAAGATCAGTGCGCTCATAGATAAAATGACCCTCAGAGAAAAGATCGGTCAGCTCAATATGATACCGAGCCCGTCGGCAGCGGACGAAGATATATTTGAGATGCTGCGCCGCGGCGAGATCGGCTCGTTCATAATGTCAAGCACTGCCCATGCATACAGCGAGGACAGCGTTTCGGCAGACGAGGCGCTTATAAACGAAATGCACCGTATCGCCGTTGAAGAAAGCAGGCTCGGCATTCCGGTCATGTTCGGCAGGGATGTTATACACGGCCATTACACGGTGCTGCCCGTGCCGCTGGCGCTTGCGGCGTCGTTTGATTTTGATGCCGTGCGCCGCTGCTTTCGCGATGTTGCAAGGGAGGCGGCGAGAGACGGAGTACAGTGGGCATTCACGCCCATGCTCGATCTTGCGCGCGACCCGCGCTGGGGCAGAGTTATGGAGGGCGCGGGCGAGGACCCCTATGTGGGCGGGCTGCTTGCGCAGGCGGTGGTAAAAGGTCTTCAGGGCGACGACTCGTCTGATGAGCAGTCGGTCGCTGCGTGCGCAAAGCACTATATCGGCTACGGCGCCTCGGAGGGCGGCAGGGATTATCACAAAACGGAGATAACGGACTATACCCTGCGCAACTTCTATCTGCCCGCTTTCAGATCCGCCGTGGAGAGCGGCGTGCTTACGGTCATGAATTCCTTCAATGAGATCGGCGGACAGCCCACCGGCTCCAGCAGATATCTTCTGACGGATGTGCTGAAAGACGAGCTTGGGTTTGACGGTTTCGTGGTCAGCGATTGGTTCTCCGTGGAGCAGCTTGTAAATCAGGGTGTTGCCGAAGACAGGGCGGAGGCATCGGCACTTTCGATAACTGCGGGCGTTGATATGGATATGTCAGATAAATGCTACATAGATAACCTCGAAGCTCTTGCGGAGAGCGGCAGGGTAGAGGAAGCGGCGATAGACGAGGCAGTGCGAAGAGTGCTCAGGGTGAAATTCGCGCTCGGGCTTTTCGAGCATCCGTATGTGCCCGTGTATAAGCAGGACAGAGCGGCTCATGCCGAGCGCGCCCGCACGCTGGCTGCCGGGTGTATAGTCCTTCTGAAAAACGAGGGCGGCGTGCTGCCGCTTTCCA
>USKS01000265.1 GCA_900555345.1 uncultured Eubacteriales bacterium | reverse complement strand
CTTGTCAGAGCATCCGGCGCCGTCATATCCTCAAGCATTCTGCGGCAGCAGTTCTTTTTCTCGGGCACTTTCAGAAGTGCCTCTTTTGTCTGTTTTGAATATGAAAGCATTACTTTATGCGGATAACTTCGCACTCAAGGTCAAGACCGTATCCGTCGTGAACCTTATTTTGAATAAATGCAATAAGCTTCAGCACATCTTCGCTTGAGGCGCCGCCCTTATTGATTATAAAACCGGCGTGCTTTTCCGATATCTGCGCGCCGCCTACAGTGTAGCCTTTAAGCCCCAGCTCTTCAATCATCTGCCCCGTGAAATGCCCCTGACAGCGCTTGAAAACGCTGCCCGCGGACGGATACTCAAGAGGCTGCTTTGTCCTGCGGCTTTCCATAAAGCCGTCCATTTTCTCTTTTATCTGCTTTTTGTCACCGACGGTCAGTTCAAAAACAGCGGACAGTATAAGTCTCTCGGGACAGTCTCTGTAAACGCTTTCTCTGTAGCCGTATTTGTGCTCCGACAGCGGTATTGTGCAAACCGATCTGCTTTTCGTTTCGTAATATGTGCTTTCTTTGAGCACCTGAGAGACCTCGCCGCCGTACGCGCCCGCGTTCATGTACACCGCGCCGCCCACTGCACCGGGAATTCCGTACGCAAACTCAAGCCCTGACAGCGACGCGTCCCGCGCTGCCGCGGCGCACTGTGTAAACGACGCGCCGCAGGAGCATATGATTTTACTTTCAGAAACGGTTATTCTGTTAAGCTTTTCCGTTGAGATCACGGCGCCGCTATAGCCCGCGTCGTCAAACAGCACATTGCTGCCGCGGCCGAGAACGACATGCCGAACTCCCGCGTCATTGCAGGCATCCGCCGCGCGGCAAAGCTTTTCCTCGGAGTCCGGTACCAGATAATAAGCGGCATTTCCGCCTATTCTGAACGTAGTATGGGCGCTCATGGGCACGTTTTCCGAATACTCTATGCCGTGCTCTTTCAAAAGGCTGCAAAAAAGGCTTTCGTTCATAAAGGCTCCTTATCAAGTCAAAATCGGCAGCAGACCGCGAAGATCGCGCGCAGTGTATGTTGCTGCGGTTTTGACGTTTTCGTCGTCAGACAGGCGAACGCTGTCAATACCGGCGCCCACCGCCCCGCGTATATCGCTTGTTTCGGAATCGCCGATTACAAGATAGCGGCTTCTGTCGCTGTCTCCGATATCCGCAATAACCATGTCAAAGAATATTCTCTCAGGCTTTGCGCAGCCCATTTCCTGGGAAATATAGCTTTTCTTTATATACTTTTCAAAAGGCGAAAGCTTCATACGGGATTTCTGCACATCGGTCGTTCCGTTCGTGACGATATATATATCGTATCCGCTGTTACAGAGTATGCCGAGGATCTCCTCGGCATACGGCATGAGCTGAGCGTTCTTAGCAAGATTTTTTGTATACTCTTTGTTTATCTCTGCACCGCTCGGCACCATATCTGCGCCGACAGCCTTAATAAAGCGGTCAAAACGGTCAACGCACAGCTTTTCTCTCGTGGTTTCCCCGCGCTCAAGCTTTTGCCACTCGTCTTTATTTATTTCATGGTATATGCCGCAGATCCCGTCATTCACCTCGGGCAGAAACTCCGAAAGAGTTTCACAAAGAGCCGTGTGCTCCGCCGCGTCAAAGTCGAGCAGCGTATTATCCGCGTCAAACAAAAGGTGCTTATACATTATTTTACGGTAAAGCGGTGGAAGGTCTTTTTGCCCTTTCTGACAATAACGCCGTCCTCGGGAATATCCTCACGGCTGACAGAGGCGCCGAAGCCCTCGGCCTTTTCGTCTGCGACAAACACGCCGCCGCCGCTGATAATACGCTTTGCCTCGCCCTTGGAGGGTGCGAGTCCCGCCTTTACGAGCATATCGGAAACGAGAATTTTACCGTCGGTAAAGTCATCGTCGGAAAGCTCGGTCGTAGGCATATTCTCGCTTGCGCCGCCAGCGGCGAATATGCTGCGTGCAGTCTCCTGCGCCTTGTCCGCTTCTTCCTTGCCGTGGACCATGGAGCAAAGCTCATACGCGAGGATCTCCTTTGCGCGGTTGAGCTGAGCGCCCTCCCACTTGTCCATTTCGTCTATCTGCTCTATAGGCAGGAATGTGAGCATACGGATGCACTTGAGCACATCGGAATCCGCAACGTTTCTCCAGTACTGGTAGAACTCGTAGGGGCTGGTCTTTTTGGCGTCGAGCCAAACTGCGTTGCCTGCGGTCTTGCCCATCTTCTTGCCCTGGGAGTCGGTGAGAAGAGTTATGGTCATAGCGTGCGCATCGCGTCCGAGCTTCTTTCTGATAAGCTCTGTACCGCCGAGCATGTTGCTCCACTGGTCGTCGCCGCCGAACTGCATATTGCAGCCGAACTCCTTGAACATATGGTAGAAGTCGTAAGACTGCATTATCATGTAGTTGAATTCGAGGAAGCTGAGTCCCTTCTCCATACGCTGTTTATAGCACTCCGCGCGGAGCATATTGTTAACGGAG
>USKS01000264.1 GCA_900555345.1 uncultured Eubacteriales bacterium | reverse complement strand
GCAAAATCCACCTTTTTACAGAGGTAATATATGCTAAGAGATATACAGGATGAAATAATCCGCCTGAAAAAAGAAAAAGATATTTATATACTGGCACACAGCTATCAGTCTGAAGCCGTTACGGAAGTTGCGGATTTCTGCGGTGATTCCTATGCGCTTGCAAAGCAGGCGGCTAAAACGGAAAGCTCCGCCGTGCTTATGTGCGGCGTTCGCTTTATGGCAGAGGGCGTCAAACTGCTCTGCCCCGACAAAAAGGTCATTCTGTCGCATCCCGAGGCGTGCTGCCCCATGGCAGAGCAGTTCTGCGCGGACGAAGTCAGGGCTTTCAGGGCTGCAAACCCCGATTATGCCGTTGTGGCATACATAAACACCACGGCGGAGCTTAAAACCGTCTGCGATGTTTGCGTGACCTCATCATCGGCTGTCAAGATCGTGTCGAAAATGCCCGAGAAGAACATTCTCTTTATCCCGGACTGCAACCTCGGCGCATATGTTGCCGAAAGATGCCCCGACAAGAACATAAAGCTCTGGCGCGGCGGATGTCCCATACACGCGGCAGTTGACGACTGGGAAGCAAAAGCCGCAAAAGAGGCGCATCCCGGTGCGCTCATGCTCGTTCATCCCGAGTGTATGCCCGAGGTCGTAAAGCTTGCGGATTTCGTCGGCTCCACCGCCGAGATCATGAAGTTTGCCAAAGAAAGCGACGCGCGCGATTTTATCATCGGCACAGAGCTTTCCATCCTGGAGCACCTGCAATTTGCCTGTCCCGAGAAGAGGTTTTATCCCATGTCGAAAAACCTCGTTTGCCGCAACATGAAGCTCACCACCCTTTGCGATGTGCTTGAATGCGTGCGCGGCGAGGGCGGAGAGGTTATTGAGATCGACGACGAAACGGCAAATGCCGCACGCCGCTGCCTTGATAAAATGATAGAGCTCGGCTGAGCCGAACAAAAAAAATAAAAGCTACCGAAGGCAGCTTTTATTTTTTATCATACTATCACGTCGGAGAGTGCTTTAAGCATTTCCGCGCCCGTAAGTCCGGCGCAGCGGGCGTACTCGGCGCATATCACCGCTCTTACGGCATTTCTTCCGTTCTCGTCCAGCCCTTCGAGCATTTTTTCAAGCTCGGGCGCGGCGGAGCAAAGCTTCAGGCCCTGCCCCTCCTCCGCCCCCTGATTGAACTTGCAGATAAGATCGTTGGGGTATATGCCCATGCTGTGTATAAGATCGTGTGTCTGCGCGTTGCAGTCGAAGAACATGAGCAGCGAAAGGTATGTTCCCCATGACAGGGTGCGCGCGCCCGTCTCCGTCAGGCAGTAGGTCTGGCGCGATATACCCACAAGGCTTGCGAGCTCGCCCTGAGACAGTCCCGATTTTGCCCGAAGCACAGACAGGTGCGGCAAAAGCCTTGATATGTACTCTTCTTTCTTATCGCCGGTGATCACCCAGCGTGTTCCGTATTTCATAAAAGCATCCTTCCGAAGAAAAGTTTGTTCACACTATTCGTAAAAAGCAATCACTTTATGAAATAATTGTATCACATTTTTGACGGTTTTCAACAACAATATCAAGAAACTATTGAACAAAGTGTAAATAAATTTTCACGTTTTGTAAACAAAAGCGCAGCGGTCGCGCTGCGCTTCAAAATTCGACATTTTCCCTGTTTTTTCGCACGGAAGTCCGCTGTACGGAGTCGCTTTTCGGCAGTATTACGCCCGGCATTATCCGTGCTTATTATACAGCCTGCCCTCATAGGTATCGTTTTCATACAGCATGCGGTCTATAAGATTTGAGACCGCCGTTTTTCTGCGGCACCAGTCGGGAGCAAGCAGCACATCGTTCGGCGAGTCGCCGCCGACCCTTGCTATGACCGTATCTCCCCGCAGCACCTCAAGCTGTCTGACAACGGTTTTTGCGTACTCCTCCATATCCATGGGCACATATTCTCCGCGCCGCCACATTTCCTCAAGCCGTGTGCCGCGCAGCACGTGCAGAAGATGTATCTTCACCATATCCGCCCCGAGTGATGCCGTGCTTTTCATGTTCTCAAGCATCATGTCAAAGCTCTCACCCGGCAGCCCGTTTATAAGGTGAAAACATATCGTAAAATCTCCGCCCGCCTCGCGCAGACGGTTATATCCTTCGACGAATTCGGAAAAGCCGTGTCCTCTGCCGATGAGCTTTGCCGTTTCGTCATGCACGGTCTGCAGACCGAGCTCCACCAGAAGCGGGATCTTTTGCGATGTCTCTGCCAGGATTTCCACCGTCGCACTGTCAAGACAGTCAGCCCGCGTGGCGATCGCCAGCATTACGGCGCCGGGCAGAGCCGCCGCCTCGCCGTAGATCTTTCGCAGCCTGTCGGGGGCTGCATACGTGTTTGTGTGCGCCTGAAGATACGGAATGAGTTTTTCCGTCTGCCATTTGTGCCGCACTGCCGCCGTGCCTGCGGCATACTGCTCCTCAAGAGCTGTCTCTTATACACATCTCCGAGCCCACGAGACTAAGGCGAATCT
>USKS01000263.1 GCA_900555345.1 uncultured Eubacteriales bacterium | reverse complement strand
ACAAAGCTGCCGGAACGGAGGCGCCGGGAAAAAGCGAAATGCTGAGGGCCGTGAACGTGGGTGTAACCGGAACGGATTATACCCTTGAGGTGGAAATATATAAAAACCTCTCTTCTCCGTACGGTACGGAAAATGCGCCCACAGCGGGAGGGGAGTCCGTCTATAAAACAAGCGCACACTTTGCATACGGCGGATATGTGACGGTTCCTATAGACGGTCAGATAAGTCTTTCTGCCGGGGAATGGTTTTCTGTAATAGTGCGGATAACTGCGGGATCTGCAAAAATTCGCCTCTGCGGGAAAAACGGCAAAAATCTGTCGTACGCGGGCACGTCTTACGGCTTTATGGAGATGGGCAACTATGTGGGGAGAATCAAGGCACTTACCAAGATTTGCAGCGATCCCGATGACAAACAGCCAACCTTTACAAATCTTGTGGTGCTTGCGAAGTTCAGCGATGAGGCGGAATTTATAAACGATGTGTATGAGGGAGCAAGCGTTAAGCAGATTATCGACAATACATACAATCGAGGCACATATTCCGTGCGTGATTACTTTGCCTCGCTTTCAAACGGCAAGGCACAGGTGCGCACGCTGTTCCTTTTTGACGGGAATGGCTCCGTAACTCTTTCCAAGCCGCGCGGATACTACGCCGAAAAGGACGAATTTAACCCCGGCGGTTATGATCCGGGACAGGAGAGCCTGCGCTCCGCCGAGCTGCGCGGGGATTGGGCAGACGCGGTAAACGCCGCCGTAACCGACGGAAACAGACCGACGGATATTTACGGAAACACCTATGCAATGAGTGAGCTTGATAAGAACGGCGACGGAAAAATTGACTGCATTACCGTAATATATAAGCCGACAACTCAGAATATAAGCGTCGGCTGGAGCGCACCGCTATGGGACCATAAGTTTTACAATACCTTAATCAGTGCTTCGGAAAACGGTAAAACTATTTTTAGTGACGCTTATGTTCAATTGACGCTTTCGTATGCAACAGCCTCCGGAGATTCGGTGCTGTATAGGTCGGACGACGGGCTGCCCATAGCGTCTCTCGGCAAGATATGCCACGAAACCCTGCACGTCTTCGGGCTCAGAGATTTATACCGATCGGACTTGTCCAGTGAGGTATACTTTATGTCGGCAATGGGAAAACCGATTTCTCCGGTTGCACAGTATATTTCGGTGAAGGAGCGCGAGTCCCTCGGCTTTTTAGGAGAAGACGAGCTTTCGGTTCTTTCCCGAAACGGCACATATACGCTGAAGGCGGCGGCGCCTTATTCCGATGGGGTCGTTGGTTACAAGCTTGAAATACAGGATACAGGAAAGACGCTGTATCTCGAATACCGTAATTTCGAGGGTAGCGTCAACAAGTACGACACAAAGTCGAAAACACTTTATTCCTGCCGCACGGGAGAACTCATAAAAGGGCAGACGCTGAAAAGCGGACTTGTCTGCTATCTTGCGAAAAGCGGGGTAAAGTTCCCGTCCAATATGGGCAGCACAAACGAATATGTTGTTGTTTCAAACGGCATTTACGGAACAAAATCCGATTCGGCAGTGGGACCCGGAGAAAGCCTTGACATAGCCGGCGGCATTACAGTTACCGTTACGGGTCTTACAGAGACGGAGCTGCAGTTCGAAATAGAGGGAGTCGGAGAATCGGCACATACGCACGATCTGAGGTTTGTGGAAGCAGTCAGCGCCACCTGCACGCAGACGGGGCTTTCGGCGCATTATGTCTGCGCGGGCTGCGGCGCATATTTCGCCACTGACGACACAAACAACCCCGTTGATCGGGAAACGCTTGTGCTGCCCGTCAATCCGACGGCGCACGACTACGCAGACGGAGTCTGCACGCGGTGCGGCGCAAAAGAGCCCGGCGCGGTGTATACTCTGACGGTAGACGGCGAGACAACAGAGCACCGTGCGGGAGATGCCGTAAAAATATCCGCCGAAGCGCTGTATACCGATAATTATGTCAGGTACCGTTTTGTCGGCTGGAGCGGGGATACCGAAGTGCTCGGCGACCCGGGTGCCGCGCAGTGTGAGTTTGTCATGCCCGCGAGAAACATTACTCTCAAAAAGAATTATATAGGTATCGGTGATGTAAACGGAGACGGCATCGTTAATGCCATAGATCTGAACCTTATGAGGCGGGCGGCAGTCGGGCTTTACGATAAAAACGACAGCATGGACATAAATGCGGACGGCGGGTTTAACGCCATCGATATAATTCTGTTCAGAAGAATGCTTATCGGTCTGTACACTCCGCAGAAATAGGTGCGGACCTTTGGCTGTACGGATAAGCCGTCGAGTAAAAACGGCGGCGGGCAGGTCCGCCGCTGCCGCGGCTTTGCCGCTGCGAGAGAATGCGCCGCAATATATGAAAAACGCGGGCGCGGCGAATGTATGTAACTTGTATAAATAATGCAATTTACGGAGGCTGTTATGAAAACCGCATCGGATAAAGCGAATATCAGGCGTACTGCCTCACTTTTGCGCACCGTGGCT
>USKS01000262.1 GCA_900555345.1 uncultured Eubacteriales bacterium | reverse complement strand
TCCAAAATCTTGATATACTCGATAACGACAGGCTCGACGGGGGACGATGCCTCCCCGCTGAGACCGGTTGCAACTTCAACGTCGGCGATCTTGTCAACAACGTCCATGCCGTCCGTCACCTTGCCGAAAGCGGCATACTGACCGTCGAGATAATTGTTGTCGGCGTGCATGATGAAGAACTGGCTTGAGGCGGAATTGTAGTCCTGACTGCGCGCCATGGAGATAACGCCGCGCTCGTGGCTGAGCTTGTTCTCAACGCCGTTCGCGGAAAACTCGCCCTTTATGGTCTTGCTGCTGCCGCCGGTGCCGTTGCCCTTGGGGTCGCCGCCCTGAATCATAAAGCCCTTGACGATGCGGTGGAACGTCAGACCGTCATAAAAGCCGCTGTTTGCAAGATCAACAAAGTTCTGCACGGTGATGGGGGCAATGTCGGGGTAAAGCTCAAGCTCTATCTTGCCGAAATTCTTGACGGAAATCTCGGCTTTCACGAGGTCGGTGTCGTTTGTGTCGCTGCTTTCGTTTTTGCCGCAGGCAAACAGACAGAATACGGTGCAGACGCAAAGCAGCGCCGCAATGGTTTTTTTAGTCATTTCAGGTATTTCCTTTCAAAATAACAATGCTTTTGATATTGTATCAAAAACGGTATGAAATGTAAAGCCGCACGGCGTAAATTTTACGAAAAGGTATCATACGCCGCCTTCGGTGCTGCATCAGATGCTTACCGCTGTGTCAAGCGCAAGCTTCATCATCTCCGTAAATGAATTCTGTCTTTCCTCGGCGCTTGTGGCTTCTCCCGTGATGATGTGATCGGAGACGGTGCAGATCGCAAGGGCATTTTTCTTTGCGCGCGCAGCGTTCATATAAAGCGCCGCAGCCTCCATTTCAACTGCCATAACGCCCATTTTCGCCCACTTTGCGCTCGAAGTGTTTTCACTGTCAAGACCGAGGGCGTCGCCGTAGAAAACATCACTTGATACAAGGTTTCCGACGTGATACGTCAGCCCCGCTTTTTCAGCCTCGACGACCGCTGCGCGCAGCAGTCTGAAGCTGGCGATGGGGGCAAAGGTTCCCGGCAGGCGGAAATTGTTTGCAAAGGCGGAATCGGTGCAGGCACCCTGACCGATCACGATATCCCTTACGTGTATGTCGATGTTGAGCGCGCCTGCAGAGCCGACGCGGATTATGTTTTCAACGCCGAAGAAGTTGAAAAGCTCATAAGAGTATATCCCCATGGACGGCATACCCATGCCGCTTGCCATGACGGAAACGGGCGAGCCCTTATATGTTCCGGTGTAGCCGTGCACGCCGCGTACGTTATTGACAAGGCGTGCGCCGTCAAGAAAATTCTCGGCTATAAATTTTGAGCGCAGAGGGTCGCCGGGCATAAGCACCGTAGGCGCAAAGTCCTCGGGGCAGGCGTTTATGTGGGGAGTAGGATAAGCGTTCATTTCTTTAACCTCGTTTTCATATTATTTTGAGTATATCTGATTTTTATCCGGGATGCGGCAGCGCTGCCTTTGAGACAGCCGCACAGCGGGAGCGTTCGACGGGGAGGGGGATCAATAAGTTCCGTCGGCTTCCATGCCCTTGACAGCCTTTACCACGCGGCTCGTGCCGAGACGGTCCGCGCCGAGCTTGAGGAAGTCCTCGGCGTCCTGCAGATTGGCGATGCCGCCGGCGGCCTTGATCTTCTTGCCGTTGGTCATGTGCGCGGCCATGAGGGCGACATCCTCGCGCGTCGCGCCGCCCCCGCCGAAGCCGGTGGAGGTCTTGATATAGTCCGCCGCGGAGTTGGACACGACCTCGCAGAGCTTGATCTTCTCCTCGTCCGTGAGCATACAGGTCTCGATGATGACCTTGAGGATGTTGCCGTGGCAGGAGATCTTCACGGAATTGATCTCCTGCAAGATTTTATCGTACTGGCCTTCCTTGACCCAGCCGAGGTTGATGACCATGTCGATCTCGGTCGCGCCGTCGGCGACGGCGGACTCGGCCTCCATGCACTTGATGCCGCTGGGCGTGTAGCCGTTGGGGAAGCCGATGACCGTGCAGATGGGCAGCTGGCCGAAGCCGAAGTGCTGCTGCTCGGCAATGTAATGCGCGGCGTGATTCACATAGGTCTGCGGGATGCAGACGCTCGCGCAGCCGTACTTGATGCCGTCGTCGCAGATCTGGCGGATCTCCTCCCATGTGGCGGTGGGGGCGAGCAGGGTATGGTCAACGTGACGGAGAATTTCTTTCACATCCATAGTATATGGTATCCTTTCCAAGAAAAATAGATTCCGCAAAGGGGAATGATCTCCTGTTTATCAGTGTAGCACAGTGACTGCAAAAAAGCAAGCGCACCGCATTCGGTCACATGACCGCGTGTGTCGGGCCGCACGGTGCAGCGAGATAAGAAGGCGGCCCTTATGGGCGCAGAAGAAAAAGGAGACCTCAAAAGAGGTCCCCTTTTCATTTTCAGAAATCGGCAGACGCTTCTCAGCACTTCTCGAACACGGTGGCAACGCCCTGGCCGCCGCCGATGCAGAGGGTGGC
>USKS01000261.1 GCA_900555345.1 uncultured Eubacteriales bacterium | reverse complement strand
GGGAGCGGAGCATCTCTTTTCGACTATGGCAGCCGCTATGCGGGAAGCAAACGCCTCTTCTCCCCAGTCTCTGATGACCCGCCGAAGTTCATCCTCGCTGTATGTGTTGACTATATCAGCCGCGGTCCTGCCGCCGCTGCGATCCATCCTCATATCGAGAGGAGCGTCGCAGGAGTAGGAGAAGCCGCGCTCCGCCTCATCAAGCTGAACGGAGGATACACCCAGATCCCACAGTATCCCGTTTATGGCTTCGATCTCCAATGCGTCCAGGACCTGAGCCAGTTCGGAATAATTTGTTTTTATTACAGTGGACGCCGCTCCGTACGGCGCGAGCCGTTCGCGGCAGCGCTCGATAGCCCTGTCGTCTCTGTCGAGGCTTATGAGCTTTGAGTGCGGCGGCAGCCTTTTGAGTATCTCCTCGGAATGTCCGCCGCCGCCCGCGGTGCAGTCCACGAATACGCCTCCGCGCTCCGGCAGAAGCGCGTCAACGCTTTCCCTGAGGAGGACCGACACATGTTTGAATTCCATATATCAGATGCCGAGATCGATCATGGTTTCGCTGATCTGATCCATAAAGTTTTCATCAAGTCCGCCGAGAGGACTCTTTTCGGTGCTCCACAGCTCTACTCTGTCGCCGCAGCCGACGAACGTAACGCTGTCGGTTATGCCGGCGAAATCTATAAGCTCGCGGTTGAGCATCACTCTGCCCTGCCCGTCGGGGATAACTTTTATCGCGTTGCCGCAGAAAACACGGGTGATATTTCTTACCTGCGTTTTAGGCAAAGATTTAAGTTTTTCTACAAATTTGTTCCACTCCGTCATGGAGTATGCGGAAAGGCACTTGTCTATGTTAACGGTAATGACGATGGGCGAGCCAAGCTCTTCTCTGAACTTCGCCGGAAAGAAAACGCGGTTTTTTGAATCGAGATTATGTGTGTAATTGCTTACGAGACCGTTTTCTCCCATGTCATTACCCCCTTTCTATCCACCATTTTGATGGAACGATTATGCAACGCTCCACCACTGCGGTGTTTTTATTATACACCGCCGTCTCTTTAATTGCAATACATTTTAGTATTTTTTATCGTAAATTATGAACTATTTCGTAATATTTTTTGTCTTTTTGCGCTTTTATGCCCGCAAAAAGTACCAAAATTCCCATTTCTTTCCATTTCCGCACAGAACATATGTTTTATGCTTCTGCATAATATGATATTCTGCGAGTGCCGAAATACGATGTTTTTCAATTGCCTTTTTGTGACATTTTTCGCCGCTTCCCGGCGGGATCATATTCGGCGGATGACTCATATGCGGAGAACCGCCGTATTCTCAGCAGCATTACGGTCCGGCGGGGGACGGGCGGAGGGAGAGCCGTACGCAAACACAGTCGCCGTCATCATATCGTTTCTGCCTTTGCCACGCCGCCCACGCCGCCCGCACTGCCCCACTGTCCACGCTGCCCCGCCGCCCGCGCTGCCCTGCTGCCTTTTATGGAAGCGGAGCGTGTACGGCCGGCACGTATACGGTCGGCGCGCAATTCTTTGCCAAACCTCGCGGCGTATAGGAAACCGCATGCCGTGTAGGGAATCGCGTAGCGTATAGAAGTTCGCGCGGCGTGTAGAAACCGCACGGCGTATAGAAGATCGCGCAGCGGAATGTTCGAAAAGCAGAATTGATATGTTTATGTTTTATAATAATGTAGAGATTTTTCACGACACGTGCGGCATACAAAAAATATCTCATTTTTTCGCATTTTTTGAAAAAAAGCTATTGACACGCCGAAAAATAAGTGTATAATAATCACCATAAAGGCAACGGCGTCTTAGAGTACCAACTCTCAGGCGCCTTTTCTCATTTTTACCTTTAATAATTTCAACACATAAGCGGGGCAACGGCGTCTTGACTTAGTCATGTCGCCATGCCCCGCTTAATTTTTTTGCAAAGGAGTTTCGGTTATGAACACAGTACCCGACATTTTCGGAAGTCTCGTCTTTGACGACAGAGTAATGAAAGCAACGCTTTCCGCAAAGGTCTATGCGTCGCTGAAAAAAACAATTGACGAGGGCGCAAGGCTCAACAATGATGTTGCAAACGCTGTTGCCGCCGCTATGAAAGACTGGGCTGTGGCTCACGGCGCAACTCACTTTACCCATTGGTTTCAGCCTCTTACCGGGGCAACTGCGGAAAAACATGATTCCTTTATTTCAGCGCCAAAGTCAGATGGGAAGGTGTTGATGGAGTTCTCAGGGAAAGAGCTTGTCAAGGGAGAACCTGATGCGTCGTCATTTCCGTCAGGAGGACTTAGAGCCACATTCGAGGCGAGAGGATATACGGCATGGGATTGTACGTCTCCGGCATTTATCAAAAAAGATGCAACCGGAACGGGAGCGATTCTTTACATACCGACAGCATTTTGCTCGTATACAGGAGAAGCCTTGGACCAAAAGACACCATTACTTCGATCTATGGAGGCGATTAACAAACAGGCACTAAGACTTCTTCGCCTGTTTGGCAACACAACTTCTCAGAGAGTGACACCG
>USKS01000260.1 GCA_900555345.1 uncultured Eubacteriales bacterium | reverse complement strand
GATCGCTATTTTGTATTTCATGCCCTCTCCCCCTGCCGTGTTTCATGGACACATACCGAATATCATACGGATGTGCACCTTTTTCAATATATATTGAAACACAAAATCGTGAAAATTTCCATACGTTATGCAAATTTTTCTCAAAAAAACCACTTCCGCCGCCCGAAAATCCGGGCAAAATAGCGGCAGATATGACCGCATAGCACCGTTTGCCGTGCTTCCGCGCCGCATATAAAAATCCCGTCCGGTCTCAATATGAGACCGGACGGGATCGTCCGTTTGCGCCGGAACCCCGGCGGGCAGCTGAAATATTCAAGCCACCGCCCGCGGAGCAAACCGAAGCATATTTACCGTTTCATCAAGCGGTCGGTACTGCGGGCGCTGCCCGATCAATACATACCGCCCATGCCGCCCATGCCGCCGGCAGGAGCTGCGGGAGCCTCGGGCTCGGGCTTATTGACTACGAGCGCCTCGGTGGTCAGTACGGTAGAAGCAACGCTTGCTGCGTTCTGCAGTGCGCAGCGTGTAACCTTTGCGGGGTCTACGATGCCTGCCTCTATCATATCGCAGTACTTTTCGTTGTATGCGTCGAAGCCGTAGCCAACCTTGTCTGCGGACATGATCTTATCAACTACAACGCTGCCCTCAAAGCCTGCGTTTTCGGCGATCTGACGCACGGGAGCCTCAAGCGCCTTTACAACGATCTTGACACCGGTCTTTTCGTCGCCGTCAACTGTGGGGATAAGCTTTGCAGTCTCGGAAATAACGTTCAGATATGCCGTGCCGCCGCCTGCTACGATACCCTCTTCAACTGCAGCGCGTGTTGCGTTGAGAGCGTCCTCGATACGGAGTTTTTTCTCCTTCATCTCGGTCTCGGTCGCAGCGCCGACCTTGATAACCGCAACGCCGCCGGAAAGCTTTGCAAGTCTCTCCTGAAGCTTCTCGCGGTCGAAATCGGAAGTAGTGGTCTCGATTGCGGACTTGATCTGGCTTACACGGGACTTGATAGCCTCTGCGTCGCCTGCACCGCCTACGATGATTGTGTTGTCCTTGTTGACCTTTACCTGTCTTGCATGACCGAGCTGATCAACGGTTGCGTCCTTGAGCTCAAGGCCTACCTCGGAGGAGATGACCTCGCCGCCGGTAAGGATAGCTATATCGCGCAGCATTTCTTTTCTTCTGTCGCCGAAGCCGGGAGCCTTTACCGCAACGCAGGTGAAGGTACCGCGCAGCTTGTTGAGCACCAGAGTGGTGAGAGCCTCGCCCTCAACATCCTCGGCGATTATGAGCAGCTTTCTGCCGCTCTGAACGATCTGCTCGAGCAGGGGCAGGATCTCCTGAACATTGGAGATCTTCTTATCGGTTATAAGGATGAGAGCGTCGTCGATGACAGCCTCCATCTTATCGGTATCGGTAGCCATGTAGGGGGACAGATAGCCGCGGTCGAACTGCATACCTTCAACGACCTCGCAGTAGGTCTCTGCGGACTTGGACTCCTCAACGGTGATAACGCCGTCAGCGGTGACCTTTTCCATAGCGTCGGCGATAAGCGTGCCGATGACCTCGTCGCCTGCGGAGATAGTACCTACACGTGCGATATCGGAGGTGCCGTTGACCTTCTTTGCATTGCCTGTGAGAGTTTCAACAGCCTTGTTGACCGCCTTCTGAATACCCTTGCGGATGATAATGGGGTTTGCGCCTGCGGCAACATTCTTCATGCCCTCGTGGATAAGAGCCTGTGCAAGCAGAGTTGCGGTGGTCGTACCGTCGCCGGCTGCGTCGTTTGTCTTTGTAGCTACCTCGCGAACGAGCTGCGCGCCCATGTTCTCGGAAAGCTCTTCAAGCTCGATCTCCTTTGCGATGGTAACGCCGTCGTTGGTGATCAGGGGCGTGCCGAACTTCTTGTCAAGAACTACGTTGCGGCCCTTGGGTCCCATTGTGATCTTTACTGTATTGGCAAGCTTGTCAACGCCTGCGAGAAGCGCTTCTCTTGCTTCTGTTCCGTAAATAATATCCTTAGCCATAATATATGCCTCCCAAAAATTACTCGACTATTGCCAGAATGTCGCTCTGGCGGACAATGTTGTATTCAACGCCGTCGCACTTTACCTTTGTGCCGGCATAAGTACCGGTGATGACTTTATCGCCGACATGAACGATCATGGTAACTTCTTTTCCCTCAACGTTTCCGCCGGGGCCTACCGCAACTACCTCAGCGACCTGGGGCTTTTCCTGAGCTGCGCCGGGCAGCACGATTCCGGATTTTGTAGTTTCTTCTGCTTCGACCGTTTTGAGAACAACGCGGTCGGCAAGGGGTTTGAGTGTCATAATGTGCCTCCTATTGTATTCCTGTGCCTTTGCACTGTATTTTCATGGTGTCGGTTTTAGCACTTTCGATGTCCGAGTGCCAACCGATGACTATATTGTATCACTGTCAATGGAAAAATCAAGTGTTTTTTGCAATCTTAACATTTAGTTAACAAATTAATTTTCACTTGCGGTCATGCGAGTGCTAAAAATGCCGCGTCGGGCGCCGCAATTA
>USKS01000259.1 GCA_900555345.1 uncultured Eubacteriales bacterium | reverse complement strand
ACGAGATTCGCCTTAGTCTCGTGGGCTCGGAGATGTGTATAAGAGACAGCGGCAGAACCCCATCGGGCTCGGCGCAGAATGTCGGCAGAACGCAGGGAGCGTCTTCCGGAAGCGGCCCGGCACAGCCTATAGGCGGCGGGTCGGGCGGCACACCTCAGAGCCGCGCGGCTGACCGTATTTCAAGCGGCAGAGCGCCTGCGAGCACTCACGGGCACACTGCAGGCGGTACCGCACACGGCGCACCCGTGAGAGTCCGCAGAGCGGCTGACGTGCAAAAGCGTCCCGGCGCTCTTACGACAAGCGAGCAGCGCGCTCTCGCAAAACGAGAGAAAAAAGACAGAGAATGGGAAGCGGGTATACAGCGCGTTCGCCACGGAGTGGATCGCCCTCTTGCCGTTATAATCATAATCCTTTTGTGCCTAGGCACCGTTATGGTGTTTTCGGCAAGCTATCCCAACGCCATAACAGATAAAGGAGACGCGACATTTTATATCCGCCGCCAGCTGATGTGGCTCGCGGTCGGCGCGGTCGTCATGATCGCCGCGGCTGCAGTGCCCCATCAGGCATACAAAAAAGCGGCGCCTTCCGTCGCCATTGCCTCTCTTGCGCTTCTGGTGCTTGTGCTTATCATGGGTACGGCGCGCGGCGTTGCAAGGCGCTGGATATATGTGGGCAGCGTGTCCATACAGCCCTCCGAGATCGCAAAGCTTGCGCTTATACTGACGCTTGCCTGGTACATAGACAAACATTTTGAAGAGGTCTCGTCCGGACGGCTTTCCAAAAAGAAAACGTACCGCCGCAGCGTGCTCGTTCCCGGAGTTATAATGTTTACGTTCTGCGGTCTTGTGCTTTTGGAGAAGCATCTGTCAGGCACGGTAATACTTGCCGCTATAGGAGTGTGCGTAATATTTCTGAGCGGCGCCAACGTATGGCATATGGCGCTGACATACGGCATTCCCGCGGTCCTTGCGGGCGGTGTGTATCTTCTGACAAACAGCTACGCGCTGCAGCGCATACTCACCCATACGGACGAAAACGCCGATAAGCTTAAGGAAATGTGGCAGACGACGCAGGGCCTTTACGCGATCGGCAGCGGCGGACTTCTTGGCGTGGGTCTGGGACATTCCAATCTGAAATACAACTACGTTTCCGAGGCGCAGAACGACTTTATTTTCACTATCTGGTGCGAGGAAACGGGACTTATAGGCGCGGTCCTGCTCATAGCACTGTACGGTCTGTTTGTCTGGCGCGGCATTACCGTCGCAAGGCGCGCCCCCGACACGTTCACGTCCCTTACCACCTTCGGCATAACCTGTCAGGTGGGCATACAGGCGCTTTTGAATATCCTCGTGGTCACCGACCTTATACCCAATACAGGCATATCCCTGCCGTTCTTTTCGTACGGGGGCTCGTCGCTGGTGCTGCTCATGTGCGAAATGGGAATACTTCTGTCCGTTTCAAAGCATTCGTTCCAAAAGAATAAATAAACGGCGCCGGCGGCGCATTTTACCGATTTTACCGAATACGGAAGGTATTTGAAAATGAGAGTTCTTATGACAGGCGGCGGCACCGGAGGCCATGTAAATCCGGCGCTTGCAATAGCGAATACAATAAAAGAAAACGATCCCGCCTCGGAGATAGCGTTTGTGGGCACTCCCCGCGGCATTGAAAACAAGCTCGTGCCCGCGGCGGGCTACAAGCTTTACCATGTTGACGTAAGAGGTCTGCGCCGCAGCTTTTCGCCCGCGAATATACGGGCTGCGTGGCTTGCGCTCACATCTCCCGCAAAAGCGAAAAAGCTTATAAAGCAGTTCCGACCCGATGTTGTTATCGGCACGGGCGGATATGTGTCGTGGCCCGTTGTAAAGGCTGCGGCAAAAATGGGCATTCCCACCGCACTGCATGAGTCAAACGCGACCCCGGGTATGGCTGTGCGTATGCTCTCCGGCGACGTTGACAGGATATACCTCAACTTTGAGGCAGCCGGTGCCGGTATACGCGATAAGGATAAGCTTATGCTTGTGGGCTGCCCCATGCTCGGCGCACCTGCGGCATCTCTTACAAAAGCCGAGGCGAGAAAAAAGCTTGGAATACCGGACGATGTTTCCACCGTTATTCTTTCTTTCGGCGGCAGCATGGGCGCGGAGAAGGTGAACGATGCCGTCTTTACGCTTATGCAGCGCTATACCGGCGGCAGAGAAGGCGTTTGGCATACCCATGCCACGGGCGCTATAGAAAAGGATATTGCCGCAGGCTGGTTCAGGGAAAGAGGACTTGACAAATACAAGAACCTTGAGCTTCTGGAATACATATACGATATGCCGATACGTATGGCGGCTGCGGACATAGTCATCTCCCGCGCGGGCGCAATGACCGTTTCCGAGCTTGCGCTGCACGGGAAATGCACCGTGTTTATCCCGTCGCCGAACGTTACCGACGATCAGCAGTATAAAAACGCCAAGGTGCTGGCGGAAGCCGACGCGGCGCTGATAATCCGCGAGGGAGCTGACTGCGGCGACAGACTGTGCGCAGCAGTGACCCTGTCTCTTATACACATCTCCGAGCCC
>USKS01000258.1 GCA_900555345.1 uncultured Eubacteriales bacterium | reverse complement strand
GCAGGACACCGGCAAACCGAGAAGCAGTGCCTTGGAGCCGTACAGCAGGCACTCGCAGTTCATCATCCTGCGAAAGCCCTTCTGCGTCATGCCCACCGATTTCAGCATGGCAAATTCTCTGCGGCGCAGGCTGATATTCGTGGAGATCGTATTGAACACATTCGCCGCGGCAATCAGGGAGATCAGCACAATGAAGCCGTAGGCAAAAACCTTGATAATCGTTATAATATTACGGTTGGCCTCGGCAAGTCGGGCAATGTCTGTAAGCTCCCTGGTGCTGAGTCCGTTCTCGGTCAGCATTGTTGCCAGCTTTTCAAAGCTTGCGGCATGATTGTCCGATGTGAGAAAGAAGCCTGTCTCCCTGAAGCTGTTCAGCCCTTCCTTCGGGATAACGCTTTCCATCATACTGTAAGGGTAGATCATGCTCAGCTTCACCGGTGTGCTTCGGCTGACAAAAAACGGTGCCTCTTCAATGGTTTTCTCGGCTTTCAGGGTGTACCTGACGAGCGACTCCTCATAAGGAAGCTCTATGATGTCCTTTTCATCCTTCCGCGACTGATATATGACAAACTCGTTGTCGTTTTCGTCGAATTTGTTTCCCTTTCGGAAGTATCCGTCGATCTCACGATACAGAAGACATTCGATCTCACAACGGTCACCCTTCAGCGTATCCAGCGTGACATACTTTTCAAGTGTCCGGTCAAATTCAATATTTTTGTCAATTGCAATGCCTAAAGGGTTTTCTTTGTTATAGTAGTCCGCTTCGCTGAGGCTGTATTTTTTCAGCAGCCTGTTAAATTCGGCATCATCCGCAAAGTACAGATATCCCGAAATTCCCACAGTATCCGTGTCGGTTTTATCCTTTGCGGAGCCAAAATCGGCGAAGCGATCGACATATATATCCGTCACATATTTACGCGGTATGTCGCCTTGTAAAAACTGACTTTTGGCATATGCACTGCCGGTAATATTCTGCTCGGACGAGAGGAGCTCCAGCAGCTCGTCCGGCGTTTTTGAATCGGGAGTATCAAGGTCTGCCGTGTACTTCAGGTCGAATCGTTCGGAGGATAATGCCCCCGTCGACGATTTCACCAGATAATCGGTGAAGGCAGAGGCGGAGATAAAGAGAACAATGCTCATAAACAGGCTGACAACGGTAGCCCGATACCTTTTACGGCTTCGTCTGTAATACTTTCCGGCTATGACCCCGGGAAGTCCGAACAGCTTATAGGCGAGCTTTGAGGTTTTTGTCGGTTTATTGTCTGCCCTGACATCCATGCTCTGGCGGATGGCTTCCACGGCAGATACCCTTGTGGCTCTTTTCGAGGGGATCCACGCCGAGATAAGAACCGTTATCAGCGCGATCACAGCGGCAATAACGACCGACTCCCACGACACGCAGAGCCGCAGGGGGATATGCTCTTTACCGACGATGGAGCTGAATTTATCGCCGAGCAGGAGAAGCGTTATCCCGATGCCGCCGATTCCGACAAGAATACCAAGCGGTATTCCGATGGCACTGACGGTCAACGCTTCGAATGTGACCATCCTTCTGAGCTGTTTTTTGGTAGCGCCCACCGACGAAAGCAGACCGAACTGCTTTGTTCTTTCCGATACGGAAATGGAAAATGCATTGTAGATAAGAGAGACGGAGGCAAAGACGATCAGCCCTATCACAATAGCTGCAAGACTGTAAAGGGTGGCGGTAACCGAGTCAATCCGCGAAACGCCGGAATATAGCAGAACATCGGTATTGTAGGCATAACGATAGGCATCCGTATAGCCCGTCTCTTTCATAAAGTCGTATACGGCGGAGGGCTTTTTCATTTTGAAATGGCAGTCGATCGGCGATTGACCGTCAGCTCCTCTGTCGGCTGCGGTAAGCGCCGTGTATCCGGGAGCGTCGGTATTCTCAAATGCCGGTCTTTCATATATGCCGACGACCGTGTATGTCCTTGCCACTGTGTTTTCGAGCTTTTCGTCATTTTTCACCTCGACTTGAATTTCGCTGTCATAGGTGAAAAAAGGGTTGATTTGTCCCAGCCTTTTGCCGTCAAGAATTCTGTCACCGACCTCAAGAGTAACGGTATCTCCGATTTTATAGCTCACCTTTCCGTTAGTGGCAAGGTGTTCCGGCAAAATGATCTCCGAGGAGCTTTTCGGAAGCTCTCCTGCGGTAAGATGCACGGGCATGGTTTCAAAATATCCGGATGCCGCGTCGCCGCCGAGGACATACAGATACGGCTTGCGCTCGTTGGCGCTGTTTATCCTTGCATAGCCGAGAACCTGCGCATAGGTGGCGGACGCGACTTTTCCGGAGCCGCCGATATCCTCATAATCCTTGTATGCGGCATCATAAACCGCACCGTGCCAGTCTCCGGTTTTGTAGACCGTATATCTCAGTACAAAGTTCTGCATACTGGAGACAAAGGTCGTGGACGCGCAGATCATCGCCGCCGAGAGCATAATGCCGATGATCGTAACAACGGTTCTCGTCCTGTTTTTCTTCAGGCTCTCTAATGTTACCTTGTTGAAAACATTCATCTGCGGATCACCTCGTCTCTGGTGATTTTCCC
>USKS01000257.1 GCA_900555345.1 uncultured Eubacteriales bacterium | reverse complement strand
ACGAGATTCGCCTTAGTCTCGTGGGCTCGGAGATGTGTATAAGAGACAGGCATAGTTTTTGTGGCAGTACAGTCTGCCTTTGAAAATACACAGTATCGTATCCGGGTGGGTACATATGGGAGAAGTGATGTCCGTATCGGGTCTAAGGACGACGGTCTCGCAGACGGTATCGATCTTTTCGAGATCCGCCAGCGCGTCGGCGGGCATATCCGCGCCTGCAATGGCTATATATTTTTGCAAAACCGCTTTCTCCTTTCCCGCATTTTTGTAACACAAAAGCTCCCGCATATGCGGGAGCCGTTGCGATATAATCAAATTTGATTATGCACGCTCTACCTTGCCTGAGCGCAGGCAACGGGAGCAAACGTGAACAGTGGTATGAGAACCGTTCACAACTGCTTTAACCTTTCTGATGTTAGGCTTCCAGCATCTGTTGGTCTTGCGGTTTGAGTGGGAAACGTTGTGACCGAACGTTACGCCTTTTCCGCAGATATCACACTTAGCCATCTTTCAGCACCTCCGTTTATATTGATAATTATTAACAAAAATTCAGCAAGAAGTATTTTATCATAAAATATCGCAAAAAGCAATACCTTTTTTGATTTTTTTTGAAATGTTGCTTGGCCGCCGAGAGAAAGGTCATTTGCCGAGCTTTTTCAGTATGGAATCAAGGGACAGACCGTATTTTTCGGCGATGTCGCGGGCATAGCTTTTGCCGTCCGGCGTTTTGCGGACTATCCTGAAGCTGCGCTCGCCGTTTGTGACCTCGGCGACCATATTGTCTATGCGCACACCTCCGCGCATGGCGCATTCCTCGTTGATTCTGTCAACGGAGGCGGCAAGGTCGTGCAGGTGTGTTGAGAATATGCAGCGCAGACCGGCAATACTGAAGCCCTCCAGCACTTCGGAGGCGATATATGCGCCTTCGTATGAGCCGGTTGACGACAGAGACTCGTCGAGCAGCACAAGGCTTTTTCTTGTGACTTTATCGAAAATGCGGCACAGGCGGTCGCATTCCTCGCCCAGTCTGCCTTTTTCGACCGTGTCCTCGCTGCCGGTGGGAAAGTGGGTCAGTATCATATCGCAGCACGCAAGGCTGAGGCTTTCTGCGGGTGCGGGCAATCCGAGCTGCGCCATGGCAAAGGCGTGGCCCACGGCGCAGGTGATAACGCTTTTGCCGCCGCGGTTGGGACCGGTTATAACGTGTATCATTGCGTCATCGTTAAAGCTCATATCGTTGAAAACGGGGACTTCACCCGTTTTCAGCGCGATCACGGGGTTATAAAGCCCGTGAGCTTCAAAGCTGTTGTCGTCCGCCTCACTTATTGCGGGCGTGCAAAGGGGGCAGCCAAGCTCTCTCAGGCGGATCACGAGCTTTGTCGCTTTGCAGGTAAACTCTATCTCAGGTATCATGCGCACAAGAAAGTCGGTGTTCTCAACTACGTAGCTGCCGACTGCTTTTTTCCATGATCTCAGGGATGTTTTGAACACGTCGGTCACGGCGTTGTTCAGCGCGTTTGTCAGCGCCGCACGGCGGTTTTCGGGCTGATCCTTTGTATAGGGAATAAGCTCTGCCATGAACGTCATGTCGTCTTTTTTGAAGTCAAGCCGCTTGACTCTCTCAAAGAAATCGCCGCTTTTGAAGCGCTCGCTGTTTACGGATATAACGCCTGCGGATTCAGGTTCCAGACGGCGGTTGAGGTTTACGCCTACGGTTATGCTGCGAATGTCGCGGACGCGGCTTGCGAGGGCGCTGAGCCCGTCTGTAAGGTCTTTGAAGTATTCACCTTCGGTCAGCTCGGATATGCGCGCGCAAAGGGCGCAGAGAGCGGGGGAGGAAACTTTGTCGGCAAGCGGCAGAAGCTCATCGTGCAGATACTGCATGAGAGACGTGTATATTTCGATCTCCGATATTGAATAAAGGTAGGAGTCGCCCGCGTCTCCCCCGGAGGCTCCGAGCCGGCGAAGCTCTGTTATATCGTCAAGAAAAGGCAGCATGCGGCTGAGGATGTCGCAGATCTCCGGATGTGCCTCAAGGTCCGCAAATGTTTTCTGACGGTAGCGGATGATCTCGGCGTTATCCGTGAAAAAAGCGCCCGCGCGGCACGAGGAAACGTCTATGAGCGAATACAGCTCAAGCTGCTCTGCCGTTTCGTCGCAAAGACCGTCCGACGTGCCGAAAGAGTCCGGCAGACCGTCGGGATACATAAGCCCTATGCATTTGTTTTCGCAGTTATTCATAAGTCCACCTTGTCTGAGCGGTTGTGCGTTTTTTGAAAAAGCGTTATACCAATAGTATAAATGCAGTGCCGATTTTTGTCAAGTTGGAGCCGTAAATTACAATGTTCATAAAAAGTATACATTTGAGGCGTCGAAAAGGGCGGCGCGATTGTTGCAATAAGCCTATTCGGGTGATATAATAAGCGTGTGAGATATGCAGTATAACGAAAACTGTGTATTACAAGGCAATATCTTTTTACCAATGTTTGAACCGGCTTCAAACGGGGCGCCAGCCCGGAAAGGACTTTTTTAATGAAGCGAATCCTGCTTATACCTGTCTCTTATACACATCTGACGCTG
>USKS01000256.1 GCA_900555345.1 uncultured Eubacteriales bacterium | reverse complement strand
GTCTGCAGATGCGCTGCCATTCTGCTCCCGGGCGGCGTCCCCGGAGTTTTCGCCCGCATCCCCGCCTGCGGAAAGCTCTTTCCCGCCTGCGGCGTTTTGCTGAGCGGCGACCTCAGCAGGTATTTGCCCGCCCGTCTCCGTGCCTGCTGCATGTCCCTCTCCGCCGACGGCAGCACCCTCGGCAAACAGCTGCAAGCACAGCTTGTAGAATGTTCTCATATCCTACTCCTGTTAAGTATTTATTTATTTCAGCGCACAAGGCGCTAAAACACATATGTATCGGCCGTACTGCCTTTCCATTGCCGCCGCACCGCGAACAAACATTTCAACGGCGCCGGCCGCGCGGCAATGATCATTCGGCATGCGAAGAGATATCCGTCCCTCTCCCTTTGACATTTCCGCGCCGAGGATACGGCACTCACCGTCCCCCTCGGCTGCAAGCGCTTCAAGCTCCGCCCCCAGGGCAAAGAACAAAGCACTCGCACCGGCGCATACAATATCAAATCCGGAAGCACCGTATCCCGCATGCCCGGAAAGACTGATGTTGTAGACCTTTCCGCTCTTTCCGACTTCAATGCGTATCACTACTTGACCGCCGCCATCTCACTGGCTCTCTGCGCCGCCGTGGCTGACGTAGTAGCATCGCTTGTCCGTACAGCTTCGCCCAAAGCATTTGTTTCAAGCGAAATATTTCCGTCGCTGCTCCCTCCGCCTCCGGCAGACTGCATAGCCTGCATATTTATACCGAACTGCTGCGCAAGACTTTGCAGCATAGGCGTAAACTGCGCATCATATTTGCAAAGCTGCGTTGCAAGAGAAATAACTGTCTGCTGCAGCTCCGGTATCTGCGAGTTCCGCTCCACCTTTTCGATAACGCTGTCCTTGCCGTCAAACTCCATCATTTCAAGCATGGCAAGCGCCATGTCGGAATTCTGCGGGCTGAATACGCCCAT
This sequence comes from uncultured Eubacteriales bacterium, assembly GCA_900555345.1. The sequence goes on along the minus strand of USKS01000256.1, from coordinate 1,633 downwards.
CTGGTAGAACTGCACGCCCAGCTCGTTCTGTGATATGCGGGAGAACGGACTCTCCTTCTGTGCCTTGACCTTAACATCGAATATCGGCTCATACTCTCCCAGCTCCTCGCCGAAAAGCGAGCCCTGATATTTGTCCCTGAGACCGTCGTCCGCAGAAAAGCTTATATACTTCGCTGCTGCTCCCGCACCGATAATGCGGAATGTCCTCGGCTCATCGTAGAACTGCCGTATGCGCTCTATTACCATGAGCACCACCTGCTCAAACGCACAGTAACTCTGCTTTATCATGTCGCGGCTCAGCTTGGAGCCTGCTTCCTGCAGCGCTGCAATGGCGCTTGCGGCAGTGACTCCGCTTGTAGTGCCGCCCTGCGACCAGTCGTTGTTTCCGCTGGTTTCTTTCAGCTCTGCTTTGTCGGACTCCAAAACGCTCAGATAAACAGAGGAAAGCTGCGGTATCTCTATGGGCATTATGGATTCGTTGGGATTTCCGCTGCCCGTAAAGTGTACAAACTTCTTGCTTGTGTCGGCAAATTCCTCCTCGTTGATGTTTCCGGCAGCGTTCACGAAGAAACGTCTGTCGCTTCCGAGGCGCGCATTGTTGCCGATGTAGGTTGTAAGCGCGTCTATTCTGTTCTGCGTTCCCTTGGTTATGTCGACCTGTGAGAAACCGCAGGGAGAGCCTTTCTGAAAATACAGCTTGTCAAACACAAAGGGATACATGCCGCCGTGGTAATATCCCTTCGGGTAGTCGCCGCTGTTTTCGGAGGAATATAAAAGCTTGCCGTTGCACATCTTTGCATAGTGCACAGCGCACCTGCCGTTTGTATATTTCTTGTAGTACCAGTCAACCACAAGACTCTTTTTAACGGTATCGATGTAATCCTCTGTCACATACTTTGCCACATCAATGGTGGCACCCGGGGCAAAGCTTTCCGCCGCCTCCGGATATTTCGATTTCAAAACGTCATTGTCCCAAAGCTCGCAAAGGAATATGTTAGGGCTATCCTGTATATTGCCGACACCCGGCGCCCAGAAAAAGTTTAGAACATCAACGCGGTTGATGCTTACATCTCCCAGCCCTCCCATAAGCGTGTTGTCCCACTGGACCGCATATATTCCGACGCCGCCTATCAGCTTGTCATACCAACAGTCGGAATACGTCTCGGCAAAACGGTTGCGGTCAAGGATAACGGGAATAATGCTCGAAAGCGTCTCGGCGGTAACTTCGTCGTCCTTCTCCCGCGCGAGAACGTTTGCGCATGGCTTGTTATCCATAGCGTCCGCATGCTTGTTTGCAACGGAGTTGAACAGCCACGCAGTGTTCTCTCCGTCAACGGGCTTGCCGTTTTTGTCATAGTGCCCGTTGTGCTGCTTCCACCATTCCTCATTTGCTATAACGCGCGCTTCAAGGGCGGCTTTGCCGTTCTTGTACTCGCGCAGCGTGTCATATGCGCGGTCAACTTCCGCCTGACCTATGACCGCAGCGCCAGCATTCGGCAGCATATTTTCAGACACCCTGCCGATGCCCGTATCTGCAATGCCCGCTTCGCCCTGCGTGCCGTCTGCAGCAGGCATATCCGCACGTGCACCGCCTTCCGGCAGCGTGCCGCCCGCAAAATAATCAGCCTGCGGC
>USKS01000255.1 GCA_900555345.1 uncultured Eubacteriales bacterium | reverse complement strand
ATTTAAATAGTGTTCTTTATTGTGTAGAATAGATAGAATTGCTGCTTTTTATTCACTTTTTGACGAATTTGCAGAGAATATAGCGAATTCTGTCTTTGGCAAGTCATTCTATCGGTAAAAATGAAAGCGCTTTCCGATAAAGAATAAATTGTGAGACGAAACAGAAAGCGCTGCAAGGAGAAATCTATGAGTTTAAAGGAAAAAATACTCATCGCGGACGATTCGGAAATGAACCAAATGCTCCTTGAGGAAATACTCAGCGATAAATACGAATATGTCATGGCAAAAGACGGCACAGAAGCCGTCGATATCCTCGAAAAAAACGATGATATCGACCTCGTGATGCTCGACATCAACATGCCGAAAATGGACGGTTTCGGCGTGCTGGAGATTATGAATCTGCGGCATTGGATCAGCGAGGTGCCGGTTGTCATCATCTCGTCCGAAAGCGGTGTGGATTTCATCCGCCGCAGCTATGACCTCGGCGCTTCGGATTACATCAGCAGACCGTTCGATCTGACGGTCGTCCGCCGCCGTGTCGAAAATACGCTCATGTTGTATGCCCGCCAAAAGCGCCTTGTGCGCCTTGTGGAGGAGCAGGTCTACGAGCGTGAAAAGACGAACAACACGATGATCAATATTTTGAGCCATGTTATCGAATACCGCAACAACGAAAGCGGCCAGCATATTCTGCATGTGCGCATGATGACGGACATTCTCCTGCGCCGCTTGATTGAGATCACGGATAAATACCCGCTGACGGAAACGGATATCTCTATGATCGCTTCGGTTTCCGCACTGCATGACATCGGTAAGATCAGCGTTCCGAAAGCGATTTTAAATAAACCCGGCAAGCTCGACCCCGAAGAGTGGGAGATTATGAAGAGTCACGCCGCCATCGGTGACTCGATGCTGTCCGACATCGGTATGCAGCAATCCGAAACGCTGATGAATCTGGCGCATGAGATCTGCCGCTGGCACCACGAGCGTTGGGACGGCCGCGGCTACCCGGATGGTCTCAAGGGCGATGAGATTCCGATTTCCGCGCAGGTCGTCGCCATGGCAGACGTGTACGACGCGCTTACAAGCGAACGCTGCTACAAAAAGTCGTTCGACCACGCGACCGCTATTAAAATGATTACAAACGGCGAATGCGGCGCCTTCAATCCGCTTTTGATACAGTGCCTGCTGGACGTGCAGGATCAACTTTTCGAGAACATGCACACAGACCCCAGACGGTTCGATTACCGTCAGGAAGCAAAGCGTCTTTCCGATGAAATGCTCGAGCAAAAAGAACTTATGCCTAATAACCGTGCGCACAGCCTGCTCACCTTCGAGCAGAAAAAGGCGGAATTCTTCGCAGAGCAGTGCGGCGGTATCCAGTTTGAATTTGACCACTGGACAAATACCGTACATCTCAAAGATTGGAATGCGCCGGTCGATCAACGAGAAAAATCCATGTATCTGACGGAATGGAACGACGTTTCGCTGCTCTCTGAAAAGGATTGGCTCGCGATGCGTGAAAAGCTGAAAGCAACAACGCCGGAAAGACCGGAAGTGAAAATGATTGTGCAGATCCCCGTTAACGGGGAATATCGCTGGCAGCGCCTTACGGTAATATCGCTTTGGACGACGAAGTTCAAAAATTATGCCGGCGTGCTCGGACGTTTTGAAGATATTCAGGACGAAATGGTACGGCGCGGAGAAAAAGCGCTTGAAAAGTGCACGGAAGACAACATAGCGCACCTCTTGAATGACTTGAGCCGTGTGTTTGAAGTGGTGCGCCTTGTTGATCCGAAAACGAATGAGAACCTTGAGCTGGATAAAGACGGCAAAGTAATCCCTACGCCGATACACTGCTATGAAATTTGGGGCAGAAACGAGCCGTGCGAAAACTGTATTTCTTCCCGCTCTCTGGAAGGAAAAGAGTGGGTCACCAAACTTGAAATGCGTGACAGGCAAATGTACTTCGTGCTTTCTAAACATATCAACGTCAACGGACGTACCTGCACACTGGAGATTGCTTCGCATGAAGACGAAGCGGAGTGCGCACGCTGCGGCGGCGACAACGATGCGCCAACGCGTTCTTCGTTTATGAACTTCTACCGCGATACCCTGACCGGAACGTACACGAGACTGTATCTTGAGAGTTTCCAGTCCAATTTGGAAAGCGCAGATGCCGTGGCAATCGTGGATGTTGACCTTTTTAAGCAGATTAACGATACATACGGCCACCCTGTGGGCGATGAAGCGCTGAAAACCATCGCGAATACAATCCGTTCCGGCATCCGCGGCAGCGATACGCTCATCCGCTACGGCGGGGACGAGTTCCTCCTCATCTTCTCCAAGATCGGCGAAGAGGTTTTCTATGAGCGTTTAAAGCAGCTCAGACGCGCCGTGCAGGAGACAAAATTGCCGGATTACCCCGAGGTGAAGCTTGATGTCAGCCTTGGCGGCGTATACCGCGTACACCCGCTCTCCGAAGCCATTCGGAAGGCAGACCTGCGCATGTACGAAAATAAAGCGAAACACGCGAATGGAAATCATGCGGCATGCAGATAGGAATTGCAGAAAGGTGACAGATTATGAAGCTTGAAGAA
>USKS01000254.1 GCA_900555345.1 uncultured Eubacteriales bacterium | reverse complement strand
AAAATAAAAATCGAAAGCGGAAAACGGCGCAGCCGTTTTCCGCTTTTTCACAATATGAAAGCGCAGCCTTTGGCAGAAACCGTTCTGCCAAAGGCTGCGCCGTTTTTATACCGCCGGGCGGCGGATAAATTACAAGGCGTTTATTCGTCAAAGCCCGCTCTGCGGCAGCCCGCGAGAGCCGCGCCGATGACTGTGCCGAACTGCGAATATTTGGGGATTATGAAATTCATGTCAAACATTCTGTTGAGGTTATCGAATATCTTCGGCGCCTGGGAAACGCTTGTCAGGTTTCCTGTCAGCACAACGTTTTTCAGCGAATAGTTGCGCGCGGCGAAAAGACTTACCATGCCTACGGTCTCAAACACCATGTTTATAAGCGCGAGCGCGAGATCCGCTTTTGTGGCGATGTCGCTGACGTTGCCGAAGTTTGAAGCCGTCATTGTATCGGCAAAGCCGGGGACGATATCCTGCTTTGTAATGTCGTTGATCTTAAGGTCCACATTGCGCAGATCTCCCCCTTCGGCAAGCTCTTCGATGGGGGCAACGGTGTCCATACCCAAAATCTTTTTGGAAAGCCCCACGAGCGTGCCGCCGCCGACGCCTGTACCGCCGAGATATACGGGCGGCGCGCCCGCTTCGGCATAAACAAGCGCCGTGCCTGTGCCGAGGCTTGCGATGATAGCCTTGTCATAGCTGCAGAGATAAAGACCGCCGAGCCCTATGCAGTCGAATTCGGGCACGATCTCGCAGTCAAGCGAAAATATATCGTTTTTGATGTAGGACGCGCCTACACCGGTGATCATTACTTTTTCAATGTCGGCAAGGGTCAGATCGTTTTTATCGGTGAACTTTCCGAAAGCGCCGTAAACGGACGTAACGGGGTCTGCCGCGCGGACGAATATGGGCTCGATCAGCCGTCTTTCTCCGCTCGTAAGGTCGAAGCCAACGATCTTCGTGGTGCTTCCGCCAACGTCGATGCCGATTATGGTTCTTTTTTTCATAGATATACACTTCCCGTGGTAGAGCTTTGCGCCGGCCGCGCCGAAGAGTGTGTTATCGGCTGCCGCGCGTATACCTATAATATCACATAAAAGGCGTTAATGCAAGCCGTATTCTTCTGCAATATCGGCATACTGCCCGCCGAGATCCTCTCCGGTGATATACCCTGACAGCACACAGCCGAACATGACCGCGCTGCGCTTTGCCTCGGTGAGGGTGTTTGCGCACGTGCCGAACTCGATAAGCAGCGCCCCGGGAGATGTGTCCTGATAGAAGGAAGCGCACCTGAGATCGATAGGACGCATCAGCGTGTTGTCGGCGTTCCATAGGCGGGACTGCAGCGAGAGCGCAAAGCTGAGGTTCTCTCTCCAGTTTTTGTGCGCGCTGCCGCCGCTGTCCGTGCCGCATACTATCATTAGCTGGGCGGCTTCGTCACCGCCGATATCGGTAACGCTGCGCACATAGCCCGCGTCGTCGTTGCCTATGCAGTCGCGGTGAACGTCGAAAACGTATTTTACGGACGGATAGCGGGACAAAACGTCCCGCACGGCGAGAGTGCTGCTGTCGTATGCTCCGCTCCAGGACTTTTCATCAAACATTTCTTCGATATGCATTGTGCCGACGCCGCATTTTTCAAGCGTTTCGGCAAGTATTTTTCCAACGGCGACGGTGTTTTTCTCCCTATCGCGGGAGCGAAAAGAGTTGTCGGCACAGTCGGCGTACGCCTCCGTGCCGTGGGTGTGATATATGAGCACAAGCGGCGCGTCGCTCTGCACTGCGCCTGCCGGGGAGCTTGCGGCGGAAACGGTACTCATAAGCGCGTCTATATCCGTTTCGTATTCCGTTTCGTTCGATATTGCAAGCCCGCCTGCGGCGCGGGCGGAAAGGTCTTCGTTCATGACCTTGAGGCTCGGCGGGATGCTGTCGGTATCCCCATTGCCGTCCTCGGACGCTTCTTCGTCTCCGTCAAGAACAACGGGATCGGGATCATCCGCTTTTTCTTCTATGACCACATCGGGGAAAATAAGCGATACGATGCGGTTCTGCCAGCCGTTTTTCAGATAGGAGAACAGCTCCGCGGCGGCAGCCGCGTGCACAAGTATGCCGACGGCACAGAGTATAAGACATGAAGCCGAGGCCGCAGTCTTTGCTATCCGCAGCCCCCTTGCGCCTCTGTCCGACACCGTCGGAGCGCCGTACACGCTTTCGGGCGGCGCTTCGAGCCGCCCCGCATCCGTCGGAGCGTCAAGCGTTCTTTCGCTGTAAGTTTTCATATCCATAATGTGTAACCTCCCGCGTTTTTTCTTTTTTCGTCCGCAGCGCAAAGCCGTCACTCACTAAACGTGCGTCTTGTCCGCACGGTATAGATGTGCACGCCTGTATTTTCTGCGCTGTTCAAGTATATTGGCACTACGTGTGCAATATTCCGCATGGCAGCGTGCATTTCGGCTTTCGGCTCGACGGCTCGGGCAGGATTTGCATAGGGACATATACTGCCGCGCGGTATGTGACGGCGAAGAGAGCGACAGCCGCCGAGAGCTGCGGGAGAGCGGCACCGAAAAGCTTTACAAAAAGGTATGCGATATGGGGATCAACTGCCTTGAT
>USKS01000253.1 GCA_900555345.1 uncultured Eubacteriales bacterium | reverse complement strand
TCGCCGCTGACAACGGCTCTCTTGAGGCGCGCAGCCTCAGACGCAGCGGAGAAACCGCCGTGCCTCAGGTGAAAGCCGCGCGGGACGCGTTCTTTTCGCAGGAAACGTACAGGCTTCGCGGATGCGAAAGCGCTGCCATGTTTGACGGGCGGGATGATACGTTCTTCGATTCTCAGTCAAAGACCTATTGCGGCAGCACGGTGAGAATAAACGGCGGCTGCTTGCGCGTCGATTTCGGCAGCGTGGTTGATGCCGACACCCTTGAAGTGGAATGCTTTGTTACCGACACCGTAACGGCGGAGGTCATGGGGCAGTCCATTCCCGGCGCGGCGGAGTGTTCCGACGATCTTTCCCATTGGCGCACGGCGCAGCTTTCGGGCGGAGAAAGTCTCGGACAACTTGCGATCGATGTTGTGCGCTTTACGGTGCACGATATATATAAGCTTTGCGGGAAAAAGGTGCTCCTGACCTACCGTATTTCGGGCGGTGTTCGCTATATCCGTATTCCCGAGCCGCCCGACAGGATATACGCCGTGCGGCTGAAGCGCGGCGGGCAGGATGTCACGCCGAAAGGAGCTCGGGCAAACAATCTTCAGTCTCCCTACCAGCGCGCAAAGACCGTGGGCGCGAGATATGGGGACATAACGCTTCCCGAAAACTATCGCTGCGGCTCGCGCCTTGCGGTGGCTATTGACGGCGAGCACGGCAGTGAGGCAGTGTACTGCTGTGCCGAGATCGGCGGCACTCTTGTGGGCTTTCCCTCGAGAGCACCCGAATACAAGGCGAATATGTGGGAGCACAAAGCCATTGACAATGACAGAAACTACACATATTTTCTGCCGCTTCCCGAAGGGCTTGAGTCGCAGACGGTGCGCATATGGGTGCCGTTCAGCAAGTACACGTGGGACGCGTGCGGCATAAGGGTGTATATCTGCGACCCGCATTGAAAATTTTATAAATAATGTGTATAACCCGTCTTTTTCGGGGAACAATACCGTACCGAAATTTTTTGAAAGGTACGGTATTTGTTTTTATGAAGGTCAAATTAACTGTCGCTCTCTGCTGCGCGGTGCTGTTCGCGCTTATAACTCTGTCAGTTCTGCCCGTAAACGGCGAGGAGCAGATATACAGCGATCTTATAAGGCTGCACGTTATAGCAAACTCCGACTCCGACGAAGACCAGGCGCTGAAGCTCAAGGTGCGCGATGCGATCCTTGAAGAAACCAAGGCTCTGGGGCTGGGTGAGAACAAGCAGTGCGCCGAGGGCGTACTTAACGCAAACCTCGGACGTCTCGAGTCTGCTGCAAAAAAAGTGATAGAAGCCGAGGGCTTTACTTATGACGTGTCCGCTTCTCTCGGACAGGAGAAATACCCCGAGAGAAGCTATGAGGATTTTGTTCTGCCTGCGGGCAGCTATACATCTCTGCGAATAATCATTGGCGAGGGCGCGGGACATAACTGGTGGTGCGTCGTGTATCCTCCGCTGTGCACGGCGACTGCGGAGAGGCGCGAGGATGTGTTTATTTCCGCCGGATTTACGGGCTGTCTCTTATACACATCTGACGCTGCCGACGATATGCAGTGTACAAGGTGAAATTCAAGATCGTCGAAATTTTTGAGGAGATTTTCGGACGTTGAGCAGCGCCCGAAACCACGCACCCATGTCGGAATATTTTGAGCGGCGCATATGCGGTATATCCGTATATGCGCTGTCTGTTTATTCAAATACCATATTGTTTTTATGCGCCGGGTGCGTATTTTTTAGTTGTTTTGATGTATTTGTTTTGTTTTTCGGGATAAAAATATCAGAATTTCCAAATCGTTATTTTTGTCGCGAAAACTGTTGCAAAGCCGCGGACAAACCATTATAATTAGAGTATGTTAAGCGTCTGAGTTCACGGCGAACCCGATTTTTGAAAAGGATGTATTGTTGTATGAAGCTTCTTGAAGAAAGAATACTTAAAGACGGAAAAGTCGGCGCGGGCGACGTGCTCAAGGTCGACAGCTTTCTTAACCATCAGATAGATGTAAGCTTCCTCTGTGAGCTGGGCAAAGAGTTCAAAAGACTGTACGAAAACGAGAATATCACGAGAATACTTACCATTGAGGCGTCCGGCATAGGCATTGCGTGTCTCACGGCTCAGTATTTCGGAGTTCCCGTAGTATTTGCCAAAAAGACAAAGACGAACAACATATATGCGGATGTTTATACATCCAAGGTAGAGTCGTATACACATAAAACTACATACGACATAGTAGTGTCAAAGGAATTTCTCAAACCCGACGACAGGGTTCTCATTATAGACGACTTCCTCGCAAAGGGCAGCGCGCTTACGGCGCTTATATCCCTTGTCAAAGACGCGGGGGCTGAGGTCGCAGGCTGCGGTATCGCGATAGAGAAAGCGTATCAGCACGGCGGAGAGCTTATAAGATCGCAGGGTATAAGAGTTGAGTCTCTCGCAAGGATAAAGTCCATGAGCGTTGAGACCGGCGTGGAATTCTGCTGACGCTTTTTTAAGTTTTTCAGAGAGCGATGCTCTCTTAAAATATTTATTTTTTTGGAGGATTACCAATGAACAGAAAGATTCTTGCAGTTCTTCTCGCGGTAGTTACCGTATTC
>USKS01000252.1 GCA_900555345.1 uncultured Eubacteriales bacterium | reverse complement strand
GCCATTAAGACGGGCGAGATCCTCGGCCTTTACAACGGAAAGATCATCTGCACGTCAGATAACCGCCTTTCCTGCATAAAAGGGCTTGTATCCAAGGTCTCCGATGCATCGTACATCAACGTCTACTACGGAGAGGGTGCCGAAGAGGCCGACGATGTCACCGCTTTTCTCAAAGAAAAGTTCCCCAATGCGGAGGTTATGGAGGTAGACGGCGGTCAGCCTGTTTACAGCTATATTATTTCCATTGAGTAAGTCAGCATGACAATATAAAAATCGCCCGACGGGCGATTTTTATATTGTCCGAAAAACAAGCCGTCCTGCCGGCATAAAGGAGATCCGACTGAAATGAAAAAAGCCGTAAAACTCATACTGATACCGATCGCCGCGGCACTTTGCGGTGGCCTTTTGCTGCTGTTCGCTTCCCTCATCCCGACTTCCGCAATACAGACAAACGCCGAGCAAAGTGCAAAATATCTCGGCAAAATATATCCTTATTATAAATCATACGTCAGCGATCTTTCGTCCTATCAATGCGACTATTTTACCGAATCGCTGATATTTATGGAAGCCTACGATATGACGATAGACTCCCCCGAGTCCATTGTCACAAATCCGCATCATGTAAACGAAGATCACCCCGAGTTGCGCGGTAAGGCATTTGAAGAGGTAGTAAGCGGCACCGCCGAACCGGAGAGCATATATCCGAGATATTGGCAGGGCTTTCGCGCGGTTGTGCGCCCAATGATGCTTTTTGCCGACTATGAGCATATACGCCTTATAAACAGCGCGGTATGCCTCGGACTGGCGGCACTTTGCATAGCGGCGCTCGCATACAAAAAGCGCCTTGCAGCCTCTCTCTGCCTTGCGGTTTCATTTATACTCGTAAATCCGCCCGTAGTTACGCAGCTGCTGCAGTTCTCCTGTTGCTTTATAATAGCCTTTGCGGCGGTTCTTGCAGTGCTTATATTTGAGAAAAAGCTTGACGGAGCCAGGGCCGCCATGCTGTTCTGCATCGTCGGCTGCGCAACACAGTTTTTCGATTTTTACACTACGCCTATAGTCACATACGGCTTTCCCGCAATTGCACTGCTGACACTTCCCGCCTTTGAAAACAAACGTCTGAAAAGTGCCGGCACGACATTTCTCTCATGGGGCTACGGCTATGTTTCAATGTGGGTCATAAAAATGGGGATCACCACCGTTTTCACCGACATGAACGGCTTTGCCGACAGCTTTTCCTCGTTTCTGCGCAGAACGGGCAACACCGCCGAGACAGACACCGCAGAATATACCGCGCACCGCGCCCTCGCGGCGGCTGTGAAGGCAATGTTCGGCTCAAAGCGCGCCGCGGCGGTAGCTCTTGCCGTTCTTGCAGTGCTTTGTCTGGCGGCACTCGTCGTGTCTCTCATAAGGCTGCGCCTTAAGAAAACGCTGAACAACGCAGCGTTTCTCGCAGTTGCCGCGCTTCCCGTTATATGGTTCTGCGGCGCAAAGCAGGCAACAGTGATACATGCGTTTTTCCAGCACAGAGGGCTTTCCGTTCTTGTGCTCGGAGTGCTTATGTTTGCATCTGCAACGTTTTCGGCTGTGCTGAAAAATAAAGCCCGTGTCCCCCGCTCCGCCGCCTCGGACACGACAGACAGCGTATAAGGTTCAAATCGCCCCTAAAGCCGTACGGCTTGTGGGGCGGTTATTTTATTATATTTGTAAGAAAAGCGCCGATCTTCATAGTATACAATTCTCAAAAGCGGCACATATTTATTCTATGAGAATAAGAACAAAGACCGCATCGGTCGCAAACAAACTATTTATATCCGCCGCAGCCGTATGGGGCATTTCGTATCAGGCGGGCATATATTCGGGCAGGCTCGATTTTTCCGTTTTCCGTATGTTCACCGAGCTTTCAAACGCCGCCTGCGCCGCCTATTTTGCGCTTTGCGCCGCAATACTTGTCCTCTCCCCCGAGCGGGACGCGGGCGACAGCCCCTTCGTATGCATTAAAGGACTTTGCACCATGTGCATTTCCCTCACGGGCATTATCGCCGCCGTAGCTCTTATGCACACCATAAACTTTACAAGCGCCGAGGGCATATCCATGTTCGTTCTGCACGTGGCAACGCCCGCAGCCACCGTCGCCGACTGGCTGATATTCGACAAAAAAGGGCGCTTTTCGCAGTGGATGCCCGCCGTTTGGACAAGCGCGCCGCTTGCATATTTCGTGTATATAATGATAAGTGCTGCCGCCGACCCGTATATGGCAAAACGATTTCCTTATCCGTTTCTCGACTGCGAGACGCTGGGCATTCCTCTGTACCTTTTCTGTATAGGAACCATTACCGCGCTATACGTTCTTTTCGGCTTTGCTCTGCAATACGGCGACCTCATATTGCGCATACGCTCTTCGTCAAAACCGCGCAAAACAGCCGCGTGAATTTGTGCATATTCACAGTATTGAAGATTGTTGTTTGAAAAATTTTCAATTACGCTTGATTTGCCGCAAACCATGCTATAAAATAAGTTTAATGCAAAAAACATTTGCAAATGAACCTATTTTTATATTCCGGAGGAAATTATATGTCTATCGGAGCAAATGACAAAGTAAGAGTCGGTATAATCGGCTGCGGCGGTATCGCCAACGGCAAGCACCTCATCGGTCTGAAGACCG
>USKS01000251.1 GCA_900555345.1 uncultured Eubacteriales bacterium | reverse complement strand
GCCCAAATTGCCGCCCCATTGCCAGTTGCCGCCGTCCGTATCGTTTTCGTGCGTCGGAATCCAGCCGAACAGATAGCGGCGGCCGCCGTCTGCCCACGATTTTGCCGCATAGTAGGCGCGGCTGTCAAAAACGTCGTCATCCGGCATCTGCCACGGCCCCATGAGATCCTTTGACATCACATACCGCGTCCGGGAGCGGTCGCTGTATTCGGAGTAAATCAGATACCACCAGTCGCCCATCCGGAAGAGATCCGGGCATTCATGCGTGTGGAACAGGTTGGGCGCCCAAAAATCCGGCGCCGGACGCCATGTTTTGAGATCGTCCGAGATGTATTGCCCGGTTGCGCCGGACGGCAGAACGCCGTTCAGCGGCCGTTTGACGCAGGCCATCCGCCAGACGCCGGCGTCATCGTCGCGGAAGACAAACGGATCGCGCAGGTTGTCCGGGTCGAAGCCTTCTTCGGCGGCAAAACTGTCCTCCGGCAGCTTGGTCCAATGCACCAGATCATCGCTGACGGCATGGGCAATCAGCTCCATCGGCCGCCCGCGCTTTGCGAGGTACGGGTTGTGCGCCGTGTAGAAGATGTGAAAACGACCTTCCGCACGCAGGACGCTGCCGGTGAAGACATAGAGGTCCGGATCGTCGACTGAACCGCGCGGGAGGACCTCACCGCGTTCTTCGAAGTGGAGGAAATCGTCGGTTTCGATCAGAAACCAGGGTGTTCCTTCGCCGTAAACGCTGGCATTTCGCCAGTCATGCAGGTAGAAAATGCGGAATTTACCGTCATAAGCAAATGGGATAAAGTCGGCGGCGACGGCATCTTTTGGTTTGTAGAAGACGCGATACGGGAGATTTTGCATTGGAGCAGCCTCCTTTTTGCCATTTGCATGGGGGTGAGGATGAATGCCGTTTTCGGAAGCAGTCAGTCGTGACGGGCGCCGGACGCTTTGCCTTCCTGTGTTTCCAGACGGCGCTCAAGATCTGCGATCCGGAGACGCAGACGGCACAGCTCCTGTGAAACGGGGTCGGGGATATGAATCTGATCGACCATATCGTCTTTGACGCGCACACCATAGAATATCCGTCTCCGCATTGCGATATCGCAGCGAAAACTTTGCACTTTTCCGCACCGAGATTGCACATATAACGAAGCTCGTCCATGCCGAAGTCGGGAAGCTCAACACAAATGCTTTTGTCCGCAGAACAGATATTTTCGGCTGTCACTTCCGCAAGGCGCTTTTTTGCTTCCGAGCATTTGCGCTTTGCATCCGAAAGCGAAAGAATAAGCGAGTTTACTCCTTTATCTGTTTCTTCCTGCGGAACGCATATAAGCTGTGATATTTTTTCTTCACGAGCTATTCTTTCTCTGAAATCGTCGAGCGCATCAAAACCGCATTTCATTCTTATGCGTATGCCGCCTTTGTAGTGAATAAAGCCGAGAATTTTGATCATTCCGACTTCGCCCGTTCTTTCAACGTGCGGAGCGCAGCAGGCGCATCTGTCAACGCCTTCTATTTCAACTATTCTCACTTTTCCGTCAAGAGCGCCCTTGCTTCTGTAATTGAGCGTTTCAAGCTCGCTTTTGGACGGATAATAGGCTCTTACAGCTATGTTTGAAGCAGAGATGATATTTGCTTCGTTTTCTACCTCTTTCATCTGTTCGGGCGTTATAATGCCGTCAAAATCAAACGTCATTTCCTTTGCGCCGAGATGAAATCCGACATTTGTGAAACCGAATTTGCGATGCATTATAGCGGACACTATATGCTCGCCGGTGTGATTCTGCATACGGCGATAGCGCGGCTCGAAATCAAGCTCGGCATGATATGTTTTTCCTTCAGTAAGGGGAACAGTTGTTATGTGAACTATTCTTTCGCCGTCGTATTGTGTGTCGATTACGGCAGCGTCGCCTATTTTTCCTGTGTCTCCGCACTGTCCGCCGCTTTCGGGAAAGAAAGCGGTTTTGTCAAGCTCTGTCAAAAAGCCGTTTTCGGCTTTTTCGCAGCGGATCACGGTTGCGTCAAATTCTTTGATTTTGCTCGATATATCATATAATTTTTCGGTCATAAAAGCCTCTTTTGATTTTTAGGTACGCTTTATTGTATCACAAACGAATAAAAATCACAAGGGGAAAATACTTTTGTCTTTTTATTGACAAAGTGCAGCTTTGAATGTAAAATAAAAACGTAAAATTTCAAACGGAAAGTTGGGTACTTTTATGTCCGGTGAAAACGAAATATCAAAAATAGATAAAAACTTTACACATGTGACCTCTGACGGAGAGCTTTTGTTTTATGACGTAAACAAAGCGCCATTCAGGGTTTACGGGCTTTTGTGGGAGGACGGAACAGGCTTTACGCGTATGCCATCCGATATAGCCGGGAAAGTAAGCGACGGCGTATTTACGCTTGCGAAAAATACAGCGGGAGGCAGAGTGCGCTTTTCCACTGATTCGTCGGTCATAGCGGTCAGATGCAGAATTCCGCAGAGTTGGCGTATGGCGCATATGACTGACGCAGGCTCCGCAGGATTTGACCTTTACAATTATTCCGAAGGTAAACAGCGCTTTGTCGGAGCGTTCATTCCGCAACGGGCAAACACGCCAGAATATGAATTGACGCTTAAGCTTGCAACAAGCGAAATGCGCGATTTTGTACTTGATATGC
>USKS01000250.1 GCA_900555345.1 uncultured Eubacteriales bacterium | reverse complement strand
AAGCTGACCACAAAGTTTGAAATGCTTTACCAATTTCGAAAGCCGAAAACCGCCGCCCGTTCCGTGGCTGCTTACGGGAAAGTAGTCCCTTCACGTCCTTTTCACTTACGTTCGGTAAGCTGACTACAAAGTTTGAAATGCTTTTCCAATTCCCGAAAATCGAAAGCCGCCGCCCGCCGCGGCTACTTACAGAAAAGCAGTCCCTTCACGTCTTTCTCACTTGCGTTCGGTAAGCTGACGCAAAAGTTTGAATTGCCTTTCCAATTCCGAAAAGCCGAAACTCCTCACCTTATGATCGTTCTATATGCATGATCATATTTTCAGTATCCTCTTCGTCATCTGCGAAGAAGATATACGCAAAGCCGTCAATATCACTGAGAAAGCCCATATCCGCGCCGAGCGGATCATACTGCATAAACAGCCGCGGTGCCGGCTCTCCGTAACTCCAATCCGAGGGGAAGCCGAAAAGCCGTGTTCCGTCGGCGGAGTCATCCGCCCGAAAAAACTCCATCTCCCACGCCTCACAGAGCTGCGAGAACCGCGGCTCCGCCTCGTTGAAGCCGTCGATCACGGT
The DNA here is from genome assembly GCA_900555345.1 of uncultured Eubacteriales bacterium. Next base: position 2,101 of record USKS01000250.1, on the reverse strand, counting down.
GTCCGGCTCGCCGTCGAACAGATACACCATGGGAGTGTACGGATACACCTCGGTATCAAGAAAAATATATAAATATCCCGTGTGCGGCAGACGGCCGTCAACGTCAAGATCGGCTATATCCGAAAGCCGTATCTGACAGAAAAATATCACATCGTCCGACCAATTATCGACCCATGCGCCAGGCACTGCGGGATCGCCGAAAAACCTGCTCGCGCCGGGGTCGGCGCCGCTGCCCGCTTTTTTCACTTTAATTCCGATCGCCATACCGCGTCACCTCACATTGCCCTGAGTCTGTACTGATACCCGCCATCCATCGAACGCGGGCGGTAGAATACCGTCTCGCCCTTTTCGAGCGTCCATGTCTTGTTATATCGTTCGTTTGCGCAGCGGACCGTTACACTGACGCTGTTCTCCGTCACTTCTCCGATAAAAAAGCTGCGATGCCCCTTTTCAAAGGTCACTGCCGCGTTTGCGGCGCAGTCAAGCTTTTTTTCGTCCGTTTTTCTGACGCTGCTTTCTCCCGTGCGGTGGTTTATGCCCCACATCTCCTCCGTGATCCTGAGTTTCACTGACCGCAGACCTCCTTTATCAGTCGTGATCTTCGCCGCTCAAAAACAGATAGTGCGCCGCCTTTTTGCCGTCGGGCAGAATGTGCCCGAGACCGTACGTATATATTTCGTAAAGCCGTACAGCCGCGGAGCGCACTCCCTGTTCGGCTGCCTCCGTATAAAGCAGCAGGGCGGCGTCTGTATCCTTGTCTGTTCCGAATCCGTTCTCATAAAAATATGCCGCCTGGTACATAGCGGAGCCGTCGCCGCGGTCCGCCGCGCGGGATGCCCACAGAAAAGCCCGGGCGTCATCGCGCCTTTCGGGATAGCCGAGATGATACGCCATGGCAAGCGCTCCCATGGCGTCGGTGTCGCCCGCCTCGGCAGCAAGGATATACCGTTCCATCTGCCTTTTGTGCTGCTTTACTGTCTTTGGCTTCGGCCGCCTTGCGGGGTGTTCGGCGTCCGCAAGCCGCGCCGCCTGCTGCCAGAAAGGGACATCGGCATCCGCAAGCGACATATCCGCAAGTGAGATCATTGCCGCTGTACTTCCCTCGTCGGCGGCACAGCACTGATACCGCTCCGCAGGCTTTTCGCTGCAGCCGCCGTCTTTTTGCCCCACAGTCGTTCTCTTCGGTTTCACGGTGCTCACTCCCTTTCCCTGTCAGCATCACGGCATGCGTATCCGTCGGATGCTTCAGCCGCTGCGCGGCATTTATCTGCCGCTTTTTATGCTTTCGATGCGGTCTTTCCATACGTCGGCTTTTTCGTCGCCGAGAGCTTTTGCCTTATTTGCATATTCTTCGGCTTTTTCAATATCCCGCCCCGCTCCCGCACCGTACAGATACGCAAAGATAAGATATGCGGTCGCGTATTTCAGATTTTTATCATCGGGCTTCATATTTAAAGCCGTTTCAAATGCCGTGCGGCTGAGATCGGGATGCTTTTCCAAAAACCTTTTGACCGTTTCAAGGTTCTCCTCGTCCAATGTGCCGTGATCATTTGCCGACAGCCATACCGAGCCGAAGACATCTGTCTCCGCGTGGCCGCAGGGCTCCTCAAAGCCGTAGAACCGCCCGAAGCAAAGGTGCAGCACACTTTTATCGAGGTCCGCATCATAATCGTTCTTTCTTACCCGTTTGTACGCCTTCTCCAGAACCGATGGCGAAGCGGTGCCGTCTATAAGCTTTTCCATTGCCTCGTCATATGACATTATACCGAGAAATCCCATGTGTGTTCTCCTTTTTATAAAATTATGCAGTCACTCAGCCGCAGTGTAGTCGCCCTTTTCGGGGATATTTACCGAGTCGCCCTCGGTGGGGGCGGTGATCTCTATGTAGATAAATCCGTCGTCGGTTTTTTCGTAATACTTACCTTCGGTCGTCTCGTACAGAACGGTATCGTCGTCGCCCCTTATAATATGCGCGATAAGGAACCGATCGGGATCGTCAAGCTCATCCGCGGAGGTGTAGCTGCCCTTGCAGCAGCAGTTTTCGGGAAGATAAGCGCTGAGACTTTCCGTGATCTCGCCGTACTTTGCGCTGCCCGTATCG
>USKS01000249.1 GCA_900555345.1 uncultured Eubacteriales bacterium | reverse complement strand
ATTATAATATTCGTGCGCTCCGTGACGATTTCCTCAAGCAGCGCGGGTATATCTCTGAAATGATAGTAAAACGAGTTGCGGTTTATCCCGCAGTCATCGACAATATCTTTAACGCTTATTTTGCTGAGCGGTTTTTCATTCAGAAGCTTCACGAATGAAGCCTTGATAGCCTTCTCGGTAAAATTTGCCATTGTGACCTCCGGATCCGGGTAAAAATATACTTACAGTAATATAATACCATCAAGGCATAAAAAATGCAACTGATTTTGCGATTTTTGAAATTTCGGTTGACCGCAAACCGAGCGTATGCTATACTGTTACTGCTGCGGCAAAGGTGCCGCCACAAGAGACAGAAAGGCAAAAATCATTATGAATATTCCGAAAAGCAGGATAGATTTTCTCGACTGGGAAATGGGAGTGTTCTTCCATTTCGGCATACGCACGTTTTACGAAGGACACGTTGACTGGGATATGAAGCCCATGCCCGCCGAAGCGTTTGATCCCGCAGAGCTTGACTGCGAGCAGTGGATACGCACGGCAAAGGACGGCGGCGCGACATATGCCATTCTTGTCTGCAAGCACCACGACGGTTTTGCAAACTGGCCTTCAAAATACACGGATTATTCCGTAGCGGCAACTCCCTGGAAGGACGGTCGCGGCGACGTTGTACGCGAGTTTTGCGATGCCTGCCGCAAGTACGGGCTTAAAGTGGGACTGTACTACTCCCCCGCGCAGTTCGGCAGCGCGAAGATGAATGCCCGCGAATACGACGATTATTTTATAAATCAGATAGGCGAGCTTTTGTGCAACTACGGCAAGATAGATTACATCTGGTTTGACGGCTGCGGCAGCGAAAATCACAAATACGACACCGAGCGCATAACGTCGGAGATTCGACGTATGCAGCCCGAAATTCTCATATTCAACATGTGGGACCCCGATACACGCTGGATCGGCAACGAGGCGGGCATTGCGTCCATGAGAGACGCGCCCGAGGTCAACAGCCTTGCATTCTCCGTGCAGACCGAAGTGAAGGACGCGCTTGACGAGGAAGTATTTCTCCCCGGCGAGTGCGACTGCCGCATAAAGCGCGAGTGGTTCTACGGCGATGCCGACTGCGCAAATCTTAAAAGTCTTGAAGAGCTTTGGGGGCTGTATCTTATGTCGGTGGGTCACGGCTGCAACCTGCTTCTGAATATCGCGCCCGACAGACGGGGACTTATCCCCGAAGCGGACGCCGCCCGGTTTATTGAGCTCGGCAAAAAAATCAAAGAAGAGTTCTCTTCCCCCGTCGCCCGCTTTACCGATTTTGAGAAAGACGGCGACTGTTTCAGAACGGTGATACCCATTCCCTACAACAAGCTTATCAGATACATAGTAATTAAAGAGGATATCTCAAACGGCAGCTCCGTTACGGATTTTGACGTCAACGTCCTTCCCCGTGATTTCGGCGACGCAAAAACCGTGTTCCGCGGCTGCTGCATCGGCCACAAAGCGATATGCCCCCTGCCGCCGCTGGGCGCACGGGCAATTGAAGTTAGAATAACCGGAGCAAAGGGTGATTTCAATATCACCGATATTGAGGTATTCTGATGACAAAACAAACTACAAAAAACGGGTTGCGCAATCTTATATACTCTGCGCTTTTTCTTGCCCTTGCATACGTTCTCCCCTTTCTGACAGGTCAGATACAGCAGATAGGCAACATGCTGTGCCCCATGCACATTCCCGTGCTGCTCTGCGGATTTATCTGCGGATGGCAGTGGGGACTTACAGTCGGCGCTGCGGCGCCTCTGCTGCGCTCGCTGACTCTCGGCATGCCTCCTCCGTTTCCCACCGCTGTCTGCATGGCGTTTGAGCTTGCGGCATACGGTGCCATAGCAGGGCTTATGAAGCGTCTGCTGCCCAAAAAGCCTTTGTTTACATACGTTTCCCTTCTTATTACCATGATAGTCGGCAGACTTGTATGGGGACTTGCAATGTTCATCTGCCTCGGTGCCACCGGCGGCTCTTTCGGACTCAAAGCTTTTCTCAGCGGTGCGATCATCAACGCCGTTCCCGGCATCATCGTGCAGATAGTGCTCATTCCCCCTATCGTCATGCTTTATGACAAGCTCAGCAAAAAGCCGCAAAGCGTATAAAGATTTATGACCCGCCGCGCTGCGGCGGGTCATTTATATACAGTAAAAAGCCGCCTTTAGGCGGCTTTTTTATATATTTGCAATTTAACGTACTTTTGCGGTGGGCGCTTTGTATCCCATAAGGTCTTTTATGACCTCGCCCGCGATTATAAGTCCCACAACGGAGGGCACAAATGCGTTAGAACCCGGAATATCCCTGCGCGCAGTGCACTTTCTCGCCGTACCGGGCGGGCAGATGCAGTGGGTCCTGCAGCTGATCTCGTCGCTTTCGATAGGTCTCACGGGCGCTTCCTCGGAATACACGACTTTCAGGCTGTCTATATGTCTTTTGCGGCATTCGCCCCGTATGACTCGCGCCAGCGGGCACACTGCAGTATCGTATATGTCGACGACCCTAAAGGCTGTGGGATCGGTCTTGTTGCCCGCGCCCATAGAGCAGATTATGGGTGTCTGACATGCTTTTGCGTTCGTTATAAGCGCAAGCTTTCCGCTGACGGTGTCGATGGCGTCTACAACGTAGTCAAAGTCATGAAAATCA
>USKS01000248.1 GCA_900555345.1 uncultured Eubacteriales bacterium | reverse complement strand
TGTCGTTTGCGCGGCGGCCATGTGCGCTTTTTTCTTAAAATCGGCGCTGAAAGCATATAAAATGTAAAAAGCGCTTGATTTATCGGCGAAAATTTAATATAATGTTTATTGAAGTGTCTCAAGGAGGGGAAATATGATCTATGAAGCTTGATAGAAGCGATTGCATATGCGCACGCTGCGAATTTGCGGCTTATGTATGTGACGATGACGTTATGCTTTGCAAAGAGCGCGGTATTGTTCCCGCCGACTGGCATTGCAGAAAATTTTCATACGACCCCGTAAAGCGTGTGCCTCCGGGACGCGTAAAAGTGACGGAGCATGAATTTGTCGATATAGACGCCGACGATTAGAGGCGGCGCCTTGCACAAAAGAGACTTTTGAAAGGATGACAACAGATGATAATAGAAATAGAAGAGGCCAAATATAAACTAAACAATTTCCGCGCCGACCTTAAGGAACTGGGCAGCGCGCTGCGTATAGACGACCTGAAAACCGAGGTCGCAGAGCTTGAAAAAAAGGCTATGGAGCCCGATTTCTGGAACGATCAGGAGAACTCCGGAAAAGTTCTTCGCCAGACAAAGCAGCTCAAGGATAAGATAGAGCGCTACGAAAAGCTTTGCGCAAAGCTTGAGGACGCGGTCACCCTCTGCGAGCTTGCCATTGAAGAAAATGACGAAAGCTTTAAGGACGAGATACTTAATGAGACTGCCGAGATAGAGGCTGAGGAAGAAAAGCAGCGCATCGAGGTGCTGCTCTCCGGCGAATACGACCACAACAACGCGATACTTTCTTTCCATCCGGGCGCAGGCGGCACCGAGGCGCAGGACTGGGCTCAGATGCTCTACCGTATGTACACCCGCTGGGGCGAGAGCCACGGATATACCGTAAAGCTTATAGACTGGCTTGACGGCGACGAAGCGGGCATAAAGTCTGCTACTATCACCATCGAGGGACTTAACGCATACGGCTACCTTAAAAGCGAAAACGGCGTGCACCGTCTTGTGCGCATATCTCCCTTTGACGGCTCCGGCAGACGTCACACGTCTTTTGCCTCCGTTGAGGTCCTGCCCGAATTTGAGGACGACAACTCCATCGAGCTTCGCGACGAGGATCTTGAAATCACGGCGCACCGTTCAAGCGGCGCGGGCGGTCAGCACATCAACAAGACCGACTCCGCTATCCGCATAGTCCATATCCCCACAGGCATCGTCGTCGGCTGCCAGACCGAGCGCAGCCAGCTTCAGAACAAGGAAACTGCGCTGAAAATGCTGAAATCCAAGCTTATGGAGATAAAGCAGCGCGAAAAACTTGAAAGAATTGAAGACATCCAGGGCAACAAGACAAACATTGAGTGGGGCGCGCAGATAAGATCGTACGTGTTTATGCCCTACACTCTTGCCAAGGATACCCGCACCGGATATGAGGACGGCAACATCCAGAGCGTAATGGACGGAAATATTGACGGCTTTATAAACGCTTATCTTAAAATGATCGCAAACAAAAACTGACGAAAAAAGAGGGATATTCCCTCTTTTTTCATAAAGCGGAGGATATATGGAAAAAGAAGCGGCGCGCCAGGGAGAATCATACGTTTTTGAGGGCATGACTTCCATCTCCGCCGTTATAAACGGCGGGCGCAGAAAAATAGAAAAGGTACTTATAGACAGAGAAAAAGCCGACGCGCGGCGCCGGGAGACGGCATTTCTGAAAAGACGCGCCGAAAAGCTCGGATTTGAAATAGAATATACCGATGCCGAAACAATAAATTCCCTTTGCACCGGTCACAGCCACGGCGGAATTATTGCCGTTTGCTCCGCTTGGCAGCCCGATGATCTTTGCAATATGCCCGCTTCTCTTTTGGATCGCACCGCAGCCGACGTGGACGCTCGGAAAAACGGCGGATTTTTTGTCATGATAGACGGTATAGAGGATCCTTACAACTTCGGCTATGCGCTTCGCACATTATACGCGGCGGGTGCTGACGCCGTTATCCTCACGCCGCGCAACTGGATGAGCGCCGCGGGCGTTGTCTGCAGAGCTTCCGCGGGAGCATCCGAACTTTTGCCTATGTTCGTAAGTGAGCCGGAGGACGCATGCAGATTTTTCAAATCCCACGGCGTGCGCTGTGTTGCTGCGGGAATACGCAACTCCGTATCGGCGTTTGATGCCGATCTCTCCCTGCCGCTGTTTCTCATAGTCGGCGGCGAAAAAAGAGGAATTTCCGCAAAAACGCTTGAGCTTGCGGACAGTATAGTCCGCCTCGACTACGGCAGAGAATTCCGCGCTTCCCTTTCCGCGGCAAGCGCGGCAAGCGTTATTGCATATGAAATTTTTCGCCAAAACCGCAAAAATCAGGACTGAGTGCTCCGATTTGCCATAAATACTATCTGCTTTTCGACAAATAATACTATCGTGAGATTATTCACGGTAATATTACTACTGAAAGGTCGGAAAAGGATGCAGAAAAACAATACACAGATGATCTGTCTCGCAAAATACATTGCCTGCGGTATGGTCATTGGCAGCACTATAGGAACTGCAGCGGCAGTTATGATGAAGACCCGCCGCCCGCAGCACAAAAAGACGGATATAATAAGAGAAAAGGCGGCAGGCGCCATGGACACCGTTGCCGCAGTTATGCAGAATCTTGCGGATATGACACGATGAATACAAAAATTGCCT
>USKS01000247.1 GCA_900555345.1 uncultured Eubacteriales bacterium | reverse complement strand
AACGGAGGTAATGTCTCAGAACGAGACGGAGCTCGGCGGATATAAGGAGATAACTTTCACCGTTTCGGGCGCGGGCGCATATTCGCGCTTTAAATATGAGTCCGGCGTGCACAGAGTTCAGAGAGTTCCCGAAACCGAGTCCTCCGGCAGGATACAGACCTCTACGGCGACCGTTGCCGTTTTGCCCGAGGTCGAAGACGTCACCGTTGAGCTTGACCCGAAGGATCTTGAAATTGATACCTGCAAATCAAGCGGCGCGGGCGGTCAGCATATTAACAAGACAGAATCGGCGATACGCATCCTGCATAAGCCCACGGGCATCGTAGTTGAGTGTCAGGACGAGCGCAGCCAGTTCAAAAACAAAGACAAGGCGCTGAAGATCCTGAAAGCGAAGCTTTACGACATGAAGCAGCGCGAGCAGAACGACAAAATTGCGGGCGAGCGCCGCAGTCAGGTCGGCACGGGTGACCGCAGCGAACGTATAAGAACATACAATTTCCGCGAGGGACGTGTTTCCGATCACCGTATAGGTCTTACGCTGTATACGCTTGACAGCGTTGTGAACGGTGATCTTGACGAGCTTATCGACGCGCTGAGCGCGGCGGATACAGCGGAAAAGCTGAGAGGCGGTGAGGGACTGTGAAAACCGAATATGTAAAGGTAACTCCAGACAGCACCGAAGCGCTCAGCCGTGCGGGAGAGATAATACGCCGCGGCGGGCTGGTGGCTTTTCCCACCGAGACCGTGTACGGTCTCGGCGGCAACGCCCTTGACCCGACGGCTGCCGAGAAAATATTCGCAGCCAAAGGCCGCCCGGGAGATAATCCGCTGATAGTTCATGTAGCCGACCCCGCCGAAGCGGAGAGCTTCGCTTATACAAACGAAACGTACCGTAAGCTGTGCGAAAAATTTGCGCCCGGTCCCCTTACGATAATTCTTCCCAAAAAGGAAGCCGTGCCGTATTCCGTCACGGGGGGACTTGATACTGTGGCGGTGCGCTGCCCGTCAAATCCCGTCGCAAACGCGCTTATCCGCGCGGCAGGCGTTCCCATAGCGGCGCCCAGCGCCAATATATCCGGCGCACCATCGCCCACATCAGCGCAGCATGTTCTGCATGATATGAACGGGCGGATAGACATGATACTTGACGGCGGTGAATGCGACATCGGCGTGGAATCCACCGTTATAAGCCTTGACGCGGACGGCATGGGCTGCACTGTGCTGCGCCCGGGCGAGATAATCCCCAGAGAGCTTTGCACGGTCGTTAAAAACGTGCGCGTTGCCCGCGCCGTCACCGATCCGTCGGCGGCAGGCGACAGACCCCAGTCCCCCGGCATGAAATACAAGCATTACGCGCCCGCCTCCGAGCTTATACTGCTCGACGGCGACAGAGAAAGCTTTGCAAAGTATGTAAACGCCGACAGTCGGCGCTGCGTTGTTCTTTCGTATTCGGGGCAGGGCGGGGACTTTGCAAATGCCGTCGTTCTTGATATAGGTGACGAGGGCGACGCTCATACTCAGATGAAGCGCCTGTTTTCGCTTCTGCGCGATACCGACGCGCTGGATGCGGACGTTATATACGCGCATCTGCCGCCGCAGACCGACGAGTTTCTGGCGCTTTACAACAGAATCATCAGAGCCGCCGGATGCGAGGTCATAAAGCTTTGAGCGACTGTACATAAAGATATACCGACAGGAAAGGGACGTTTATAATAATGGCAAGAAAAAAGAAAAATACCGAGCCCGAGGTCTTCACCGAGGCGGAGATACTTGACCAGCCTATTACGGAAACAATAGAGACAAACTATATGCCCTACGCCATGAGCGTAATTATTTCCCGCGCGATCCCCGAGATAGACGGCTTCAAGCCCTCGCACAGAAAGCTGCTTTATACCATGTACGATATGGGGCTTCTCACAGGCGCGAGGACAAAAAGCGCGAATATTGTCGGTGTTACCATGCACCTCAATCCCCACGGCGACGCGTCCATTTACGAGACCATGGTGCGTCTTACCCGCGGCAACGAGGCGCTGCTGCACCCGTTTATAGACTCAAAGGGATCCTTCGGCAAGCAGTACAGCCGCGACATGGCGTATGCGGCATCCCGTTATACCGAGGCAAAGCTCGATCCCATATGCAATGAGCTTTTCTCGGGCATCGACAAGGACGCCGTCGATATGGTGCCGAACTATGACAACACCACGACGGAGCCGGTGCTGCTGCCTACAACATTCCCCAATATACTTGTGTCTCCAAACATGGGTATCGCTGTCGGCATGGCGTCAAACATCTGCTCCTTTAACCTTTCTGAGGTCTGCGACGGGACCGTGGCTCTTCTAAAAAATCCCAATATAACTACAGAGAAGCTGATGACGCACATAAAAGCCCCCGATTTTTCCGGCGGGGCAATGCTTTTGTACGACCGCGACCAGATGAGGGAGATATTCGAGACGGGTCACGGCAGTATAAAGCTGCGCGCACGGTATTCCTACGATAAAGAAAACAACTGCATCGATATAATCCAGATACCGTATTCAACGTCCATCGAAGCTATAATGAAAAAGCTTGTGGACATGATTAAAGAGGGCAAGCTTAAAGAGATAAAGGACGTCCGCGACGAGATCGACCTGAACGGCTTTAAACTGACGCTCGATCTTGCACGCGGGACCGACCCCGACAAGCTGATGGCCAAGCTCTACCGCCTGACGCCG
>USKS01000246.1 GCA_900555345.1 uncultured Eubacteriales bacterium | reverse complement strand
GCTCAGCTGCAGTCTTTATGTGGTATGGCCGGATCATTTCAAAATGACATACAGCGGCGAGATCGAGGCTGCGAAAAACGAAAAACTGCCTCTTTATCACATCCTTGCAAAGGGCGAGGATGATCTGCACAAAACCGTTCTCGACCGCATTGATGCAGGCGACGACATTATATTCTCCATAAGCGACGGACCCGACCACGCAGGCCACTCTACGGGATTTTCCCCCGATAATCCCGAATACGTCAAAGAAGTATGCAAGCGGGATATGCTGGCGCTTGAGGCTATACGTCATATCGAAGAACGGGCGGAGTTTTCCTCGGAGGACTGGCTGTACATAATCACCACAGACCACGGCGGACACGCTCTGACCCATTTTGACCAGAGCGACGACGACCGCTTTACGTTTATTGCGGCAAATAAAAAGGAGCTTTTCAATGAAGCTTTGCGAGTTTGATCCCGAAAAGAGGGCGGTCATAAACCCATCCGACGTCTGCGACGCGGTGCCGGATATGCCGAAGGTGGCGGTCTGCTGCTATTCGCACGTGACATTCGAGCGCCTTGTTTCGGATACGGGCGCCGATGTGAAAATCGCGGAGTCGAGTAATGCCAACATGGAGCTGCCCATATACAAGGCTGTGTATAACGGGCATGAGATCGCGCTGTTCATGATGCCCGTGGGTGCGCCGGCAAGCGCCGCGATGCTTGAGGACGTATATGCCATGGGTGCGGAAACGATCATAGTTTTCGGGACCTGCGGCGTTCTGGACGCCTCTGTTGAGGACTGCTCCGTTATCATACCGAAAAGTGCCGTGCGCGACGAGGGGACGAGCTGTCACTACGCGCCGCCATCCGATGAGATCGCGGTCAACGAAAAGTATTTTGAATTGTTTGTTACGCTTCTTCGGCGCCTCGGTGTAAGCTATACGGCGGGCAAGGTCTGGACGACGGACGCGATCTACCGCGAAACCCCCGCAAAGGTGCAGCGGAGGAGAGAAGAGGGCTGCATATGCGTTGATATGGAGTGCTCCGCAAATGCCGCACTTGCGAAATTCAGAAAAAAAGAGATTGTACAGTTTTTCTATGCTGCGGACAATCTTGACAGTGAAAAGTGGGACGCGCGCAGCCTGGGAAATCACGCAATGCTTGAAGAAAAAGACAAGATCGCGTTGCTTGCCATGGAGCTTGCGGGCGAGATCGCCGCTTTGTATTAGAGGAGGCTGCTATGGGAATGAAAGAGCGGATGCACAGCGGAGAGCTTTATCTCTGCAATGATGAAAGCATTATGTCCGAGCAGGTAAAGTGCCTTGAAAAGCTTTACGATTACAACGCGACGCGCCCGTCAGAGACTGAGCGCCGCAGAGAGCTTCTCTCGGAGATGTTTGCCGAGATCGGCGAAAACTGCTATATAGAGCCGCCGCTGAGGGCGAATTTCGGCGGGCGTCATGTGCATTTCGGCAAAAACGTTTATGCAAATTTCAATCTGACGCTTGTAGACGACACACACATATATGTGGGCGACAATACCATGTTCGGACCGAACGTGACCGTCGCGACGGCGGGACACCCCATAGATCCGGAGCTGAGGTGCCATGTGTATCAGTATAATTTCCCCGTGCATATCGGCAAAAATTGCTGGATAGGAGCGGGCACGGTCATCGTTCCCGGCGTTACCGTAGGCGACGATACGGTGATCGGAGCGGGCAGCGTCGTCACTAAAGACATACCCTCCGGCGTTGTGGCGTACGGAAATCCGTGCAGGGTGGCACGAGAGATCAGCGAGCGGGACAGAGAGTATTATTTCAAAGACAGAAAAATCGACCGCGATGTGATCGATAAGGATATCGGAAGATAAAAAAGATAAGAGCCCCGAGGGGCTCTTATCTTTTTTATGATTGTGCTATCATCCCAAAGGGTTCTTGACAGAAAGCTGAATCAATAGTATGATTATCTTATAGTTCGTTTAATTTATACACAGATTACGTTTTTTTGCGAGGAAGAATTCATGCTTGCCTTATTATTCAACGGTCCGAATTTGTTTGATGTTGCTGTACTTGCAATTTGTATTATTTCATCAATTTTGGCTTCATCTCTTCCGGTGACACACATTCGTTATCTTGGAAAGACTGTCGGAGAAAAAAGACCGCTTACGGATTTTATGAAAAATCTGTTTTCGGTATTGTTTTTTATCTGTGAAGCGTTATTGATGCTTCGCAGTGTCATTGCGGCTGTTTTTAGCATGTCAATTGTGGTTTTTCTACTGTATATGGCAGCTTCCGGAGTATTGTTTGCCATAACTCTTACGCTTTGGCGCAAAAAGAGTAAGAAGTTTTCAGAAAAGCATAAAACAGATATTTCTCAAGTCGAGAATGAAAACCCTATTTTTCAAAAATGTATCGAACAGTGGCGCACGGCTCCGAATAATAATGCAATATTTATTTTGGATGACCGAATAGTTATAAGCAATGAAAGTGTAGATAACGGTTTGTTCGACTTTGTAGACGTTCAGTTGAATGATCCCGTATCGTCAAAAAAAGAGTCTCAACAGATTTCCGATAGATATGCTGATAATTGGAAAAAGCAATGGTGCGTTGATTTTATCAACTCGCATAATAGCAGTGAAACCATTTTGTTTTCAGCTTTAGGATGCAGAATTCGCCTGAATCAATAAAAGCATTTGCAGTATTTGATGTAACGTTTAACATATATAGCTAAGACGGAAGGGTGGT
>USKS01000245.1 GCA_900555345.1 uncultured Eubacteriales bacterium | reverse complement strand
GCCGGGTAAGGCTGACATTGAAATATTATCGGAGGAGAAATATGAAGGCTATTGATGTACTTATAGATTATTCAAGAAAATACGGCGCGGATCCTGCACTGGTCAATGCCGGGGGCGGTAACACCTCAGCCAAGGACGGAGATGTGATGTATGTGAAGTGCTCGGGAACTGCGCTCAAGGACGCCGTACCGGACAGCTTTGCACGTATGGATCTTGCCGCACTGAGAAGCATACTGACGCGCAAATATCCCGATACCGACCGCGAGCGCGAGGCGGCGTTTCTGTGCGTTCACTCAACGCTGCACCTTCTGGGATACGATCACGAACTGTCGCCTGAGGACGACGCCGATATGCGCCGCCGTCAGGACGACATAATGAAAATTCTGAAACTGACAAGATAAGGATAGAGAAAATTTATGAAAAGAACAGCATTTATAACTATAGTCGGCAGACCCAACGTGGGCAAATCCACACTTATGAACGCGCTTCTCGGCGAGAAGATAGCAATAGTTTCTTCAAAGCCGCAGACGACGCGCAACCGTATCATGGGCGTGCTCACAAAGGGCGAGGATCAGTATGTATTTCTCGACACCCCCGGCATACACAAAGCAAAGACAAAGCTCGGCAGCTATATGATGAAGGCCGTGCGCTCCTCCATAGGCAGCGCGGACGCGGTCATTCTTATAGCCGACGCGGGCAAAGCCCCCGGCGACATCGAGAAGAACGTCTGCGAAAAGCTCAAGGCGGACAAGCTGCCGTCCATGCTCGTGCTCAACAAGATAGACCTTGTCAACCGCGAAAAGATCGCGGAAACTATCGCGCAGTATGCCGCACTTTACGATTTTGACGCTTTTGTTCCCGTCAGCGCTCTGAAGGAAAAGAATCTCGGCGACGTTATGCAGGAGGCCGAGAAATTCCTTTGCGAGGGTGACTGGTTCTTTGAAGAGGATATGATAACCGATCAGCCCGAAAAGCAGATCGCGGCGGAGATAATCCGCGAAAAGATGCTGCGCACTCTTTCAGCCGAAATTCCTCACGGCAGCGCCGTGGTTATTGAGGAATTCCGCGAGGAGGAGGGACTTATCTCCATCCGCGCCGAGATCTTCTGCGAAAAAGAGAGCCACAAGGGTATCATTGTCGGAAAGAAGGGCGAAATGCTCAAAAAGATCGGCACTTACGCCAGAGAAGACCTTGAAGAGTTTTTCGGCACTAAGGTGTATCTGAATCTTTGGGTAAAGGTAAAGGAAAACTGGAGAGACAGCGAAATGTCGCTGAACAGCCTCGGCTTTAACCCCAAGAATATAGACTGATAAACTGCGTAGTTTTGTAAAGGAGAGTGAAAACAGTGTCGGACAGAATAACTGTGCACGGGCTGTGCGTCCGCGAGACCGAAACGGGAGAAGCCGACAAAATAATCACTCTTGTTACGGAAGAACAGGGGCGTATGTCCGTCAGCGCCAAGGGCGTTAAAAGCCTGAAAAGCCGAAATATGGCGGCAACGCAGCCGTTCTGTTATTCGCTTTTTACGCTGAAAAAATCCAAAAAATATTACTACATTGAGGAAAGCGAGCTTATAGAAAGCTTTTGGGATCTTCGCAGCGATATTGATAAAATGTCCCTGGGCGCTTATATCTGCGATGTCTGCGCGGACGTTTCCGTTGAGAATTCTCCCGATCCGGAGCTTTTGCGTCTTACTCTCAACACGCTTTACGCAATTGCGAAAGGGTGGGACAGGCGCAAGGTGAAGGCAGCGTTTGAGCTGCGGTGCGCATCCGTCATAGGCTTTTGCCCCGATCTCGGAGTCTGCGGCGCCTGCGGCGAAGAAATAGCGGGTGACGGATATCTCGACATTATGAACGGCCGTCTGCTTTGCAAAAGCTGTAAACCCCGCGCAGAAATTGAAGAAGAGATCGAAGGGGCGACCTCGCGGCTGTATATGCTTATAACGCACGGCGTTATTGACGCCATGCGATATATCGTGGGCGCCGCGCCGGAAAGATTTCTTTCTTTCAGCCTCGGCGAGGACGATATGTATCTTTTGTCGAATGCCGCGGAAACGTATCTCATAAACCATCTTGAGCACAGCTTTCACACGCTTGACTTTTATAAATCCGTACTGTTTTGAAACTGAGATAAAATATTATGAAAACAAAAAATCTTTATACACTTGAATTTGACAAGATCCGCGAGCTGCTTGCGCGCCATGCAGCCACGGACGGCGCAAAAGCCGCCGCACGCGGACTTGAGCCGTCGGACGATATAGACGAAGTCCGGCTGCGCCAGAGACGCACCGCCGATGCAAAGCTTTTGGCAGGGCAAAAGGGAAATCCGTCGTTTTCATCCGTAAAGGACGTTTCCGCCGCCTGCGAGCGTGCCGACAAAGGCGCAACGCTTACCACCCGCGAGCTTTTGGACTGCGCAGCCGTTCTCAGCTGTACACGCTCGCTTATAGACTACTACAAAAGCAATAAAATAACAGAAACGTCCCTTGACGAGATCTTTGAGCGGCTTATCCCCGAAAAGGAAATTGAACTGCGGATAACGCGCTCTATCGTCGCCGAGGATATGATCTCCGACGACGCAAGCCCCGTGCTTGCGGAGATACGTCACAGCATACGCAAAACAAACTCAAAGATAGCTGATCTGATGCAGAAGTACACCCAAGGTGGAAATTACTCAAAGTATCTGCAGGAAAATATCGTCACGACCCGCGGCGGACGTTTTGTCATACCCGTTAAAAGCG
>USKS01000244.1 GCA_900555345.1 uncultured Eubacteriales bacterium | reverse complement strand
GCTGACAATAAAGTTTGAAACGCTTTCCGGATTTCGAAAGGTTGAAACCTCCCGTCCGTTGCTGCTTACGGAAAAGCAGTTTCTTCACGTCTTTCTCACTTAAGTTCGGTAAGCTAACATCAAAGTTTGAATTGCTTTCCCAATTTCGAAAAGCCGAAAGCCGGCATCCATTCCGCGGCGGGCATCAGCCGATGTCAGCGGCGGTTGCCGCCTTTCTTGTGTCGGCGGCGTTTTACCCCTTTCGAAATGCATACGCCGACGCATACGAGGAGTCCTATACCGAAGACTGCAATAAGCGCTGTAAGCGGCGCGCCGCCCAGCTCGAAAAATCCTGCAAGCGACGACGCGGCAACGGAATTGCGCATTATAAACAGCAAAACTCCCGCTCCGCCTGCGAACATAAGAAGTACTCCGCACAAAAAACGCCAGTCGGAAATGGGCGTTTGCGCGGGAGTCGCGTCTTTCGGAAAGATCGACTGCACGTCAAAGCCGTCCGTGCCGTACAGAATATAGTTCGCGGAAGTGCCCAGAATATGGGCAAGCGACAAAAGATGCTCGGTGTCCGGTTCAACGTCGCCTCTCTCCCATGAGTTATAAAGCTCAGTCTCTATGTCGAGCTTTGCGCATATTTCCTGCGGCGTCATTTTTTTCTTTTTTCTCTGTGCCGCGATCCTTTCGCCGACGGACATATTGTCATCTCCTTATCAAAACTTCGTGCGGGCATCGCTTTTATGAAACTCCGCGAAAGCCCTTTCCGATGATCTCGCTGCTTGTCGTTACCACGACAAACGCATATTTGTCTATCTCGTATATCTTTTTTCTCAGCCGCATTGCCTCGGAACGGTGGCAGACCGTGTGCAGCATGGTGCTGTTATTGTGACTGTACGCGCCCTGAGAGTGCACAAGTGTTGCACTGTGGTGCATGGATTTCGTTATGTACTCCGAAATTTCCTCCGGGTGCGTCGTGACGATGGTAAAATATTTGCAGCTGCCGATGTTCTCGATAACTCCGTCAACAAGGAACGCCTTCGCAAACAGTCCGAGCATGGAGAAAAGTCCTGCTTTTGTGCCGAATATGAAGAACGACGTGAACGCTATGAGCGAATCAACGCACAAAAGCGCTTTGCCTACGTTGAGCGGCGTGTATTTCCGAAGTATCAGCGCAAGTATATCGGTGCCGCCAGAGGAGCCGTTCTGCCAGAATATGAGAGCGGAGCCGATAGATGTCAGAAGCATTGCGTATACAAGCTCCAGAAAAGGCTGGTCCGTAAGCGGCGCTTTTATGGGCACGGTCAGCTGCAAAAGCTCGGTAAGCCCCGAGAAAAGCAGACTGCAGTATACGGTGCGGATGCCCGTCGCGCGGCCGAGTACGATAAATCCTACTATGAGCATCAGAATATTGATTATGGTGATCCAGTTTGCCGCCGAAAGAAACGTGACCTTGCCCAGCAGTGTGCCGATACCGCTGACTCCGCCTGTCGCGAAGCCGTTGGGGATCTTGAAAAAGTATACGCCCGCGGTCATTATGACAGTGCCGAGGGTCATGTACATATATTCCTTTAGCGTTTTGAGCTTCATTGAGACAGCGCGACCTCTGCTTTCGCTTTTTTCTTGATTGTAACATATATTTCGGCAAATTTCCATATGACAGGGTATATTTTGTGCGGAAAATATTGCCCGCACCGACCGGCGGCGGAATATATGCCGATGCCTGCGTCGGAAGCGGCGGAAAATGTAAAATTATTGAAACAATTTGCGCCGAATGTGCCGTAATCCTTTGACTATTGAAGCACTTTGTGATATAATAAACTGATATTTTATTTGTTTGGAGGCGCCGCTTTGATAATACTCGGTATAGACCCCGGTATAGCCATTGTGGGATGGGGAGTCATCCGCTGCGAAAACGGCAGAATGACGCCGCTCGGATACGGCTCGATCCAGACAAAGGCGGGACTTGCGGTGGAAGAACGGCTGCGTCAGATACACCAAACGCTTACCGATATAATCCGCCATTTCAAACCGGATGTCATGAGCGTTGAGGAGCTGTTCTGGAACACGAACCAGAAAACGGGTATAGTCGTTGCGGAGGCAAGAGGCGTCATTCTTCTGACTGCTCACGAAGAGGGCGTTCCCATATTCGAGTATACGCCGCTGCAGGTAAAGCAGGCAATAGTCGGCTACGGCAGGGCGGAGAAACGGCAGATCATCACGATGGTAACGGCGATGCTCGGACTGAAAAAACCGCCGAAGCCCGACGACACTGCGGACGCGCTGGGCCTTGCCATATGCCACGGACACTGCGCCGCGTCAAAGCTCGGACAGTTCTACAACAACTGACACCGGGCGAAAGACTTAAATATGCACTGAAAACACGGAGATAATATATGTGGACAGCAGACGATTGGAAAGACTATGAACTGCTCGATGCCGAAGGCGGAGAGCGGCTTGAGCGATGGGGAAAATATATCCTCGTTCGCCCCGACCCGCAGATAATCTGGCACGGCGAGCGCCTTGATCCACGATGGGACAAGGCGGACGGCGTATACAGGCGCAGCCGCAGCGGCGGAGGGCGCTGGGTCGTTTCGCGTATGCCCGACGAATGGTGCATAGGCTATAAGGATCTGCAGTTCAAGCTGCGTCCCATGGGATTTAAGCATACGGGGCTTTTTCCCGAGCAGGCGGTCAACTGGGACTGGTTTTCGGATCTCATACGGGAGCGGCGCCGATCGGGTCGTGAGGTTTCGGTGC
>USKS01000243.1 GCA_900555345.1 uncultured Eubacteriales bacterium | reverse complement strand
TTGTAATTGATGGTGAAGGTTCAAAGGTTATTTGCAAAGACTAATTTGAAAATTCCAGTTTGCCAACTTGCCCTTTGAGAGAGGAGAAATCCCTTTCTCAAAGGGCTTTTTCTATTTATACGGTTTATACGGATATTCGCAAACTACAAGATAAAGCCAAAACTCCCTCGATACCGCTTTAGATGTGTGCCGGTTTTATGTTCTTTCAAGACAGACGGTTATAGGGCCACCGGCTTTGCCGGTGTGATTTTTTATTTGCCAAAAAGCCGCCGTGTCGACCGTACACTGCACGCACAATCCATGTGCGCCGCCTGCGCGCCCTGAGTGCGGGTGAACGAAATTCAGCCGCGCTCAAAGCGAAGCAAGCAGAATTTGACCCTCTGTCTGAACGAAAGCACCCCGATTTTGCCCCGCTGCGGACAAGCCATGCTAAATTTGACCCCGCACCGATATTGTGGTATAATTGTTTTTATAAAGCTATACGCGCAAATGGGCGGAGGTACATCATGGCTGTTCACATATCTGTTGTCGACGATGAGGCGGCGATGAGAAAAACGCTTGCAGAGGCAATCACCGCATGGGCAAACGTGGCAAGGGTCAACGTCCGGATCAGCGAATATCCGTCGGCGAAGGCATTTTTGTTCGCATATGAGGAGAAAAAAGGCTGCGATATACTGCTTGCCGATATAGAGATGGACGGCATCAACGGCGTGGAGATGGCGGAGCGGGTCAGGCTGGAGGACGATTCGATCCAGATCGTTTTCATCACCGGCTATCCGGACTACATGAGCCGCGGCTACGATGTTTCCGCGCTTCATTATCTTCTCAAGCCCCTTTCGGAAGAAAAGCTGTCCGAGGTGCTTGACCGCGCAATGAAAAACATCGAAAGAAAAAGCCGCCGCCTTATTCTCTCGACCGATGAAGGAGATTGGGCGACGACTCTCGATTCAATACTGTACACCGAATCAAGTCTGCACAATATACGCATATACGCTTGCGACGGTATGCGCGAGGTCAGAATGACCTTATCCGAACTCCGCATGATGCTCAAATATCGCGTATGCCGTAGGCAACATATGGCGGTGGGACAAGGTGCTGCTCTTGTTTATATAGCTTTATTCGTGTGGTTTCATTATTGTGAAATGTCCGTAAATGCTTGGTAATTCCCAAGAATTCCGGGTTGCTGTCCGGATCCCGACCGTAAAGAGTCCTGACAAAAGGTCGGAAAAGGCTGAAAATGCCGCGACCGTCTACCTTCTGTATCTTCGGCGCTACCCGTCACAGAAAGCCGCCAAATGCCGCCGTATCCGCCGCGGCGCATAGGCAAGCATATCTCCCCCTGCCGCAAAAGCGGCAGGGGTTATTTGTATACACCCCGAATATCGCGGCGCGGCTTTTGCTGCGGTGTCGGCAGCCCTCCGCGCTGCCGTTATTTATACTACGCCCGTGCAGCACCGTTTCCGCGTTCGTATGACCGCAATTATCCGCGGGCGCGGCTTTTTTGCAAAAAGTCAAAAAAATTTGCCGATTTCGGGAGTTAAGTCCGCTTTATGGGACATATGCTATTGTATAATATAACCGTAAAGAGCAAAACACCTTAAAGGAGGAACGCAATATGGCATTCAAGATCGGTTCTTCTGCAGAGGCAAGCGACAATATATCAAACGAGGATCCGCTTCGCACCGAACCCGCAAATGAAACAGCCCCGCGCAGATCTGTGGTGCAGGTCTACTTCGCAAGCAGAGATATGACGCTGGCGTACTACAACGACAGGTTCGATCTGCACCGCGGAGACACCGTGTATGTTGACGGAAAGCTTGAAGGTCATCTCGGCCGTGTGACCGAAGTAAACTACAATTTCAAGATAAAGCTTTCCTACTACAAGCGCGTTATCGGCGTGGCGGATACTAATGTGCACGGCAGGTTTTTCGCCGCCGGCTCGCATTTTGTAACGTTCGACCGCGCGGCGCTGCCGAAGGAAAAGGCCCTCAGCTGGTTCAAAGCTCCGTCGCTTGACGACGATGAATACGTCAGCGGCTATGACGACTCATCTTTTCCGCTTGACGATCTTAAGGAAATGAACATAAGCCCCGAGATCGCAAAGCGCGGCAACGATTACTATACGGAGAACAAGGTCAGATATATAAGTCTCGACGGCACCGACGGATACGCCATTGTGGAGGGCACAGAATGCTACGAAGTTGAGTTTACATACTCGCGCGGGCAGATCAGCCGCCTGACGTGCTCCTGCTACTGCAGCGGCAGCTGCAAGCATGAATTCGCGGCTATGCTTCAGCTGCGCGAAACGCTGGATCTTATCACAAAGCAGTATGCCGACGAATACGGCCGTATCGATTATTTCGCCGCCGTCAATAAGGGAACTCTGTTTGCCTTTGCGGTGGATGGCAAGACAAACGGCTCCTTCGAGCTGTGACACAGCGCGCATGCCGCAGAAAAAACCGCACAGGGTGACAGCCGCCGCAAAAAAATCGGCTTATTCATATAGCTGCACGGCGGCTGTATCGTTTTGCCCCGACCAATCCGAACAGTTGAGTTATACGGATATATATGGTATACTTTAAGTGCAGAGCGTGCTCGGTTATTAAACGGCATTTAATGCAGGCATCGGATCATTACCGAAAAAGGAGGTGCACCCATGGCATATACGGAGCTTATCAAAAACTTTGAAAAGATACGCGCATACATGCGCGAATTCTACGTTTACGGCTTCAAAAGCAGAAGCGAATAC
>USKS01000242.1 GCA_900555345.1 uncultured Eubacteriales bacterium | reverse complement strand
TTCCGTTGCTGCCGTAAATACTCTCGGCGTACTTTACGTTCTTGAAAACGGCGACAGCGTAAAGTCTGTTGAAGACCTGGCAGGCAAAACAGTATACTCCTCCGGTCAGGGCGCTGTTCCCGAGTATGCTCTCAACTACATTCTCGACGCTTTCGGTATTGAGTGCAATGTTATCTACGAAAGCGAGCACGACGCAGTCGTCAGCGATCTTATAACAAAGAAAGCCGACATCGCAATACTCCCCGAGCCTAAAGTGACCGCCGCTCTCAAAAACGCCGACGCTCCCGAGGGACTTCGCGTTGCTCTCGATCTCAACGATCTATGGAAAGCAGCCTGCGAGAAAAAGGGAGACAGCGGCGAACTTTACATGGGCTGCGTTATCGTAAACACTGCTTGGGCAAACGAGCATCCCAACGAGCTTGAGGCATTTCTCAACGATTACAAGGCGAGCGTTGACATCTGCTCCGCAGATCCCGACACCGCATCAACACTTATAGCGGAAGCGGGCATCATCCCTGCCGCGCCCGTTGCTAAAGCGGCAATGGCAAACTGCCACATAGTCTTTATAATCGGCGATAAAATGGCAGAAGGTCTCAATGGCTTCTATAACGTTCTTTACGGTTTCAGTCCCGCCTCAGTCGGCGGCAAGCTGCCCGAAGAAAGCTTTTATATAAATCTTGCGAAATAAATTCAATTGACACATCGCCGACTGTGGCGTATAATTTCAGAGGGCAAAGCCTTGCGCCGCGCCCTCTGTATTATTAAATTCATATATAAATCGTACGAAAAGGAGGTATATCGGTGATGAAAAAACTGAAACGTATAGCAGCAGGTGCGTTTTCCGCACTTTTCTGGCTCTCTGTGTGGACGCTTGCGGCGTACATATGCGCAAAAGAAGTTCTTTTGCCCTCCCCGCTTTCCGTTCTTCGCTCACTTGCCTCCCTTGCCGCCTCATCTCAGTTCTGGATATCCTGCGCCATGAGCCTTCTGCGCGTATGCGCGGGACTTGCGGCAGGCGCCGTTCTCGGCATTGCCTGCGCAGCCGTTTCTATCCGTTGGGAGATCGGACGTGCGCTTATATCCCCCGCGCTTTCGGTCATACGCGCCACTCCCGTCGCGTCCTTTATAATCCTGGCATTTATCTGGATGAGCCGCGGCACTATCCCCGTGTTCACATCGTCGCTTATAGTACTGCCGGTAGTATGGTCGTCAGTCACGGGCGCCGTTTCATCGATAGACACGAAGCTTTGCGAAATGGCAGCGGTATTCCGCCTGCCGCTTTCGGTCAGGCTGCGCCGCATATACATACCGAGCATGCTGCCGGCGTTCGCCGAGGGCTTCAAAACAAGTCTCGGCATGGCTTGGAAGGCGGGCGTCGCCGCCGAAGTGCTCTGCACACCGGCGCGCTCGATCGGAGCCTCGCTCAACAGCGCAAAGGTGTATCTCGAAACATCCGATATGTTTGCCTGGACTGCAACCGTTATAATACTCAGCATGCTTATGGAGTTCGGTCTTTCAAAGCTTTTGGCTTCTGTCAGTCGTAAGTATTCCGATCCCGCAACGGAGGTGAGCGGCAATGCTTGAAATAAACAACATCAGCAAATCTTTCGGCGGCAAAGCCGTGCTTTGCTGCCTGTCCGCCGCATTCGGCAGCGGCATACACGGCATTTCCGCCCCGTCCGGAGCGGGAAAGACAACGCTTCTCAGAATAGTCGCGGGACTTGAAAAACCCGACAGCGGAACCGTAAGCGGCGCGGGCAGAGTTTCGTTTTCGTTTCAGGAAGCGCGGCTTATACCGTGGCTCAGCGCCGAAAAGAACGCCGCCATCGCCGAGGAGCGCCCGGGATATGCAAAAGAAATTCTTAAAATGCTCGGGCTCTCTGGCGAGTACGACACACCCGCGCGCAGTCTTTCGGGAGGAATGCAGATGCGCGTTTCTCTTGCAAGAGCGCTTGCCGCGCCGTTTGACACGCTGCTGCTCGACGAGCCCTTCTCGGGGCTTGACGCGGAAAGCACAGATATGGCAATGTCAGCCGTGCGAAAGCTTTGCGGCGGGCGCTGCGTGCTGCTTGTGACCCACAGCAGCCGAACGCTTGCACAGTGCGACAGCGTTTTCACTCTCGGCTGACGGTCCTTGAAGCCGCCGCTTCTGATGACCCGAAGCAGCCTACCGTCATACGGAGCCGCGACTGTCTTACAGGTCCCGCTTTTTCCCTTACAAAAGGCAGCTCCTCTATACACGTAAAAAAACGCAGACGGACATACCGTCTGCGTTTTTAACATAAGTCAATATTTGGGATACAAAGCCTTATTCGCCGCTGCCGGATCCCGCCTCTGCACTGACCTCTTTGTAGTACGGATCGATCATGACCTCTTTTATCTTCGGGAAAGCCGCATATACGCCCATGAATTCAATAAGTCCGAAGGCTATAATAAACGGAAGTATCAGTCCGAGCGGCAGAAATACTCTTACGAGAAGCAGATCAAGCGCTACTACCGCCGCCGTGCCCAGAAGCGCCAGAGCGTTTCTCTTTATGCCGAGCACCGAGAAATATATACTGTTTTTAATTATCTTGAACAGCCCCATATCAAAGGTGACTATCATAAGATAAGCATACATTCTGACAAAGAAATAAATGATGATCATGCAGTACGCGGCTGCGTAAAGCGCCATAAACATGCCCGACGACGCGGCGTTCATTCTGTACGACAAAATATCGAAAGCGAGCATTGCGATCATCGCGGCGTCG
>USKS01000241.1 GCA_900555345.1 uncultured Eubacteriales bacterium | reverse complement strand
TAGTTTTCTCAAATTACTGTCTTATCGGCACACGGCAAAAGGTCCGTTTCTTTTTCAAAAACTCAATATCCGTATTTTTTGCGTTTGCCTATCATGAATGCCAGGGAGACAAACGTACTCAGAAACTCGCTGCCCGCGAGGGCGTACCATACGCCGTCAAGCTGCCATATACCCGGAAAGACAAGAATGCATATAACAGGCAGCACCAGCGAGCGCAGAAACGATATTGCCGCCGACACCGCGCCGTCGTTGAGCGCCGTAAAGAACGACGAGGCATACATATTCAGCCACATCACGAGAAACGGCAGCGCACATATTACAAAAGCGTCCGACGTAAGCTTCAGAAGCTCCGCGTCGTAGCCGACGAACAGCGCCGATATGGGGCGTGCGAGCAGTACGGCGCATACCGTAAGCACCGCCGCCGTGATCGCAAGCATTATGATACTCTTTCTGAGTATATTTTTCATTTCCTTATGGTTTGCCGCGCCGTAGTGATAGCCCATAACCGGAGACGCGCCGGAGGAATATCCCGCAAATATGCCGATGAATATAAACGCCGCGTACATGACAACGCCGTACGCCGCAACGCCGTCCTCTCCCGCATATTTCATAAGCTGAAGATTGTAAAGTATACCCGTCACGGACGCGGAAACGCTTGTCATCATTTCCGATGAGCCGTTGACGCAGGCCTTAAGCATAGGTTTTGCCTCAAATTTGGTTTTCGTGAAGCGCAGCGCCGATCTGTTTTTCTTTGAGAGAAACCACACAAACGGCACGATGCCGCCCACGCACTGGCTTATGCCGGTCGCGAGAGCCGCGCCCGCAACACCCATGCCGAGGACTGCCATAAACAGATAGTCCAGCACCATATTCGTGCAGCCCGCCATAACAACGACCGCAAGTGCAAATTTCGGCTTTTCCGCAACTATGAGGTAGCTCTGGAATGTATACTGCGCCTGAAGCGCCGTTGTGAATACAAGACAGATGGTGCCGTAAGTCATACAGTCGCCTATCATCGCCTCCGTCGCGCCGAAAAGGTACGCCACGGGGCGCAGCACTGCTATACCCAGCACCGTGAAGAATATGCTTGTGCCGAGCATGAGGTACATCATCATTGTAAAATACCGTCTTGCCCTCTCGATGTCGCCCTCGCCCAGGGTCTTAGCCACAAGCGCGCTGCCGCCGACGCCGAGCATTGCGCCCACGCCGCCCAGTATCTGAAGATACGGTATAATGAGATTTACGGAGGCAAAAGCTGTTTTGCCCACAAGATTGGAGACGAAAAAGCCGTCCACCGTGCCGTATATCGATATAAATATCATCATCAGAACGGACGGCAGCGTAAAACGTATAAGCCGCCCGTACGTGAAATGATCGGAAAGCTGAATAGCCGGTTTTTTTGCCATGATTTTCTCCTTTTACAGTTTTTCCGTCTCTGCCGCGATGCATGACGTAAGCTTTGCCAATGTTTCAAGATAAGCGTCGAGCTCTTTTTCGCCAACGCACGAATATGCGCGCTTCTCCGCTTCTCTCAGCCGCCCTATGGTATCGGCGCAAAACCTTTGACCGTTGTCAGTAAGCACCACGTTTTTTTGGTTTTTTGTGCCTGCTATGGGGCAAAGCTTTACAATGCCGCCGTCCGAGAGGCTCTTGACAGCGGAATTTACAGTCTGCTTTGCGAAGCAGCTTTGCCTGCAAAGCTCCTGCTGGGTCACTCCGCCGCCGCCGCCCGAAAGAAAATACAATACCCACATTGCGGCGTCCGACAGCCCGAACTTTGCGGCAGCTCCGTGATACAAGGCATCCTGACGGCGCATGAGCTGCTCGGTTTTATCTATATAATATGAAATATCCATATCGCTCCTCCTAAAGAGTCCGAAAACGGACTCTTGTATTATAGCGCTGCCGACGGCGTTTGTCAACGGCAATTATGCGCAAAAATGTAAACAATAATACAGGCGGCGCGTATCTGCCGAAACGCGGCAGCGCTTCCGTGATACCCGCGCGCAGCATATTCCGATCCTAACATCCGGACCGATCATTATCTGAATTTAATTATTTTTTGTAAAAGAGCTTGATAAACTTCTTCTCATGTGCTATAGTGTATACAGAACCGCCGGGACTGCGAAAAAAGGCAATAACAAAGGAGGGGCTTACATTGAACGAAATGTTTATATTCGGTCTCACAGCCGCAACATTTGCGGGCATTTCGGTGTCGGCTGCGCTTATCATCAGCCTGATAATCAAGAATTCCCCGAAATGGGTCCGCACCATGCTCTGGGGGCTTGTTGCCGCCAGTATTGTCTGCCCCATGGCGATAAGCGCTGCCGGATACCACGGAGCGCAAAGCTCCGATATGCAGGCTGATGTGCCTGCCGGGATCATTGACGCAGCGCCGAAGGTCATAGTTGATATGGACACAGCGGATGACGGCGAATACATATTTTTCACTCCGCACAGAGAGTGCGCCGACGGTTGTTAGATCGCAAAGGGTCACACCTATAAATACCGCCTTGAACTTACGGGAAGGCTCGGCAGCGCCGCATGTGACACCACATATCTGGTTCTGAGCAATACAAAGGATATTACATTTCGGCAGGCAATGCTTGCAAGCGGACTCGGCAGCCGCACCGATGATTATTTCGACATTGACTATGCTCTTATTGTCGGCATAAAGTAAACTGTTATCCCCGGCTCTGCCGGGGATTTTTTATTAAGATCAGAGAGAGGGATGCACCGCCTGCGGCGGTGC
>USKS01000240.1 GCA_900555345.1 uncultured Eubacteriales bacterium | reverse complement strand
GGGCGCAATCAGAGAAAGGGTGGGATACACAAGGGAGGGAAAGAGTTTTCTTTTTCCCTCACTTGTGCCGGTCGGGGGAGCGTGAGGGCGGCTACTGCCGGGACAGTAGCCCCCTCACATCTTTTACTCAAGTTTGGAAAGCTGACGACAAAGTTTGAAATGCTTTGCAAAAGAACTAATAGTCCGCTGTTTCAAAACTTCGGCGGGGGAGACTAGCGGGTGCGGGTACAGGTGCGTGTGCGGCGGATGCGGCGCGGCGCGGGCGATGTGCGCGTGGCGCGCGAAGGATGGAGGGCAGTGCGCGGCGGGTGCGATAGGAACGGCGGGTAAATGAGTGAGCGCCGCAGGGTGAGCGACGGGTACGCGTGGCGAGGCGGGCGAGTGGTACGGATGTGTGGGCGGTGCTCGGCGAGGGCATGGGGCGGTGCGGGCGTGGGATGGGACAGCGCGGGCGGTGAGCGTTGAGGGCGCGGGCGGCGAGCACAAGGCATGCGCCCCGCCAGGCGGCTTTCACTGCTTGACATTTCACCATCCGAGCTGTATAATGATATATTAGGAAACAAGTGCCGAAGCGGTACATTATATAACATAAACCGAAAGGACGGCGTATTTTATGAGTGCCGATCTTATAGAGATCATTGAAAAAGCCCTGCCCACCATGTCAAAGGGGCAGAAGCGCATCGCTTCGTATATAACGGAGCATTGCGAAAAGGCGGCTTATTTGACGGCATCCGGACTTGGCGAGCAGTCCGGTGTGTCCGAATCCACCGTTGTCCGCTTTGCCATAGAGCTTGGCTTTGAGGGATACCCCGAGCTGCACCGCGCCATGCAGGAAACGCTGAGAAAGCGGCTGACAGGCGTGCAGCGTCTTGAGGTCGCAAACGACAGATACACGGAGGACAACATCCTCGAAGAGGTGCTCACGGCGGACGCGGAGCGTATTTCCGCGACCGTTGCGCTGACGGACAAGAACGAGTTTAAAAAAGCCGTTGACGCTATCATGAACGCAAACAAGATATACGTTATGGGCATGCGCTCCTCGTTTTCGCTTGCGGAATTTCTCGACTACAACCTGAGCCTCATCTTTCCCAACGTCTCCCTTGTGAGAAACGCCGGCGGCAGCGAGATATTCGAGCATCTCATGACCATCCGCGAGGGCGACACCGTCGTCGCCATAAGCTTTCCACGCTATTCGAACCGCATAATCAACGCCGTTGATTTCGCAAGCTCCTGCGGCGCTAAAGTCGTCGCCATAACCGACAGCGAATCCTCGCCCATCGCAAAAGGCGCGGTCGCCGCGCTTTACGCCAAAAGCGACATGGCGTCATTCGCCGATTCTCTTGTGGCGCCTCTTTCCATTATAAACGCGCTGCTCGCGGCGATCGGCATGAAGAAAAAGGACGAGGTGGCGAGAACTCTTGCCCATCTCGAATCAGTCTGGGACGAATACAACGTATACGACAAGAAAAACAGATAAAGACAAAAGCGCAAGCGGAGGAAAAGAATGAACAGCGAAAACAGCGTCGCCGTTGTGGGCGGCGGTGCCGCGGGCCTTATGGCAGCCGCTGCGGTGCTCCGCTGCGGCGCGGATGCCGTTATATACGAAAGAAACGCTTTGCCGGGAAAAAAGCTGAGAATAACCGGCAAGGGCAGATGCAACGTCACGAACAACTGCCCGCCAGAGGAGATACTGAAAAACGTTATCCGCAATCCGAAATTTCTGTACAGCGCGGTGTACAGGTTTACCCCCGCCGACGTCATGGAGTTTTTCGAGGACGCGGGTGTGCCGCTGAAAACCGAGCGCGGCAGGCGCGTTTTCCCCGTGAGCGACAGGGCATCGGATATTGTAAAAGCGCTTGAGAACACGGTGTTGTCCGGCGGCGGGACATTTGTACACTCCCGCGTAAAGTCTCTTATAATTGAAGACGGAGCCTGCCTCGGCGTTCGCGACGGCGACGGCGAACACAGACATTCCGCGGTGATCCTGGCGACAGGCGGTCTGTCATATCCCTCCACCGGGTCTGTCGGCGACGGATACGAAATGGCAAAAAGCGCGGGGCACACCGTTACAGAGCTTTGCCCCTCTCTTGTACCCATAGTCTGCCGCGAGGACACATCCCCCATGATGGGGCTTTCGCTGAAAAACGTGGCTCTTTCCGTGTTTTCGGGCGCAAGGTGCATAAGCCGCGAGCAGGGAGAGCTTCTGTTCACCCATTTCGGCATAAGCGGACCTCTTGTGCTTTCCGCGTCTGCTCACATGCAGGGCGATATTTCGGCTTTCACACTTGAGATCGACCTGAAGCCCGCGCTTGACGAGGCGGAGCTTGACCGCCGTCTTATCGGAGATTTGGAAAAATATCGGGCAAAGGATTTTGTAAATTCCCTGTCCGATCTTCTGCCGCAGAAGCTCTGCGGCGATATAGTAAAGCGCAGCGGCATCGACCCGAGAAAAAAGTCGGGAGAAGTAAGCCGCGGCGAGCGCCGCGCGCTGCTGGAAGCGCTGAAGCACTACAGGCTGACGCCTTCGGCGCTGCGCTCCTTTGACGAAGCCATCATCACCCGCGGCGGCGTTTCCACGAAAGAAGTGTCTCCCGCGACAATGATGTCAAAAAAAGCCGAGGGGCTGTACTTTGCGGGAGAAATTCTGGATGTTGACGCCTACACCGGCGGATACAATTTGCAAATTGCGTTTTCCACAGGGGGGGCGGCAGGCCTGGCCTCGGCCGAATGATAACGACAAGCAACGATAAGCGAGGGACAACAAT
>USKS01000239.1 GCA_900555345.1 uncultured Eubacteriales bacterium | reverse complement strand
GAGACGAAAAGCGCACCCTCAGCGAGGAAGAAATTAACTCTCCCGAGTTTGATCCCCGCGAGTTTGCGCCCGCTCCCGAAAAAAAGACGGTATCCGATCCCGCGGCGGCAAACGCCTCCGGCGGGAAAAGCTCCATGGTGTTTGCTATCCTCTGCGCGGCTCTCGCGCTCATACTTGCCGTAGTGGGAACCTTGTGCGCGCCCGCGATCGCAAGCGGACGCGACAGAGTCAGGGAAGAGACCGTTCTGAAATGCTTTGACAACTGCAGCTCCGTTGAGTTCTACAATACAGTCGACGGCTGCGACGTATATGCCGTTCTCTTCAGAGAAAAGCTTGCGGGATATGCCGCATACTGCACGTTTGACGGCTTCGGCGGCGAGAGCGAGCTGCTCGTTTGCTTTGATACGGAGAATAAAGTCACACGTGTTAAGATCATAAGCGACAGCGAGTCCGACGGACTGGGCGATAAGGTCCGCGGCGCGGAGTTCCTGAAGCAGTTCAAGGGACTCAGCTCCGATGACGGCGAAAATATCGAGATCGATCTCGTCTCCCGCGCGACGGCAAGCTCCAACGCCGTGAAAGCGGCAGTTCAGAGAGTGCTTGACATCGGACTTTCGGCATCGGATATTGCCGACACTCTGCAGATAGGCATAATTACCGCCGATGAGATCGAGGAAGAAGTCAAGAAGGACTCCGAAAAGCACAGCGGCGGCACTGCGAGCGATGACCGCCCCGATACGGGAACCGTCGACAGCGATAAGCTCACCGGCAGAGACACGGCTGAGAACAATAATACCGGCAAGAGCGACATGGACGTTGACGGCAGCGATGTCACCACCGTTTACGAGACGGAGACCAAAGAGAGCGAAACTACGGCGGAGACCGCGGCACCCGATACGACCGAAGCTCCCGCGACAGATAAGCCGGAGACTACGGCTCCTCCCGCTCCTGTGACCACCGAGACCGAGACGACCGCCGAGCCCGAAACCAGCGCTCCGGATACGTCAGAAACTACATCCGGGACCGAAACGGCGCCGGATGATACTCAAATAGGATAGGAGAAAAGCTATGCTACTGAAAACAAAGCTCAACAATGTAAACAGCCGCTCTCTTATCAAAATGCTTACTGTATGCCCGTCACTGGTGGTCACAACTACCGTTATGCGCTCGTTCATCATGGGGCTGACTCTTACGGTCGTGCTTCTTATGTCCGAAGTGATAGTATCGCTTTTCCGCAAGCTGATACCGGTAAACCTCAGGGACCTTGTGTATATAATGGTATCCGCGTTTTCGGCATCCCTTACCGAGATACTTCTCAATATGTGGCTGCCCGCCGCGGCACAGTCGCTGGGAGTATACCTGCCCATTCTTTCGGTAAGCTGCATCGTACTGATGCGCGTTGAGTGCTGTGCGGCGCAGAACAATGTCGGCGCCGCTCTCACCGATGCCGCTGTCTGCGGCGGAGAGTTTTCGCTTATCATGGTGGGCGCGGGATTTATAAGAGAGCTTTTCGGCACGGGCAGACTGTTTGCGCTTCCCGGCGCAGACAGCGGATTAACCGTCTTTCCCGCGGCGCCTTTTCCCATACTGCAAAGCACGGCGGGTGTACTGCTTATGGCAGCCCTGGGCGCGGGCTTTGCAAAGTATATAAAGAACAGAAGATCAAAGCGCTCCGCGGACTCCGCGGCGACAGTGTAAGGAGGGCGTCGGGTGGAAGCACTTGCAATACTTTTCGGCGCACTTCTTGCCGATAATCTGCTTATGAACAAGCTTTTCGGTGTTGAGTCATTCTTTACCTCATCCGAAAAGCCGTCAAGAGCCGCAGCCTACGGCGGCGCCGTCACGCTTATCACTTTTATAGCGGGCGCGCTGTCCCTTTGCGTGTACGAGCTTGTGCTCGTGCCGCTGCACATAGGCTTTATGTTAACGTTTGTGTCTGTTCTTATCATATCCGCAACGGTATACGGAGCAAATCTTCTCACGGAGAAGATATCTGCCAAAATGCACGGATTTTTCGGCGGCGTTATGCCCATGATCTCCACAAACTGCGTCGTGCTCGGCTCCATAGTTCTCTGCATTGAGAACGATATATCCTACGGTCTGTCGCTTCTGTACCTTCTCGGCGCGGGACTGGGCTTTACGATATCTGTCCTCGTTTTCAGTTCGGTTAGAGAGCGCCTCGCTGTCTCCGAACCGCCGAGAAGCTTTCGCGGATTGCCCATACTGCTGCTCAGCGCGTTCTTCGCGGCAATGGCTTTCTCGGGATTTCTCGGGCTGCGTTTCTGAGGGGGATCCTGGAATATGATATTCGGTATAATACTTGTTTCTGCCATAGCGCTTGTTGCCGGGCTTGCCGCCGCCGTTTTCAGAACGGAGAGCGCCAGCCGCGAGGGTGTTGCGCAGGAGCTTAACAGAGAAAAAATACTTGACTGTCTGCCGGGGGAGAACTGCGGAGTCTGCGGCTATGAAAGCTGTGCCGATCTTGCCCTTGCCATAGCTAAGGGAGAAGCACCGTATGCCGCGTGTCCCGTCGGCGGCGCGACCGCGTCGCAGTCGATAGCCGTCGTTATGGGCGGTGAGGATCACGTAGGGGTGCGCATGCGCGCTCAGGTCATGTGCTCAGGCACGGACGGAAATATAAGAAAAAAGTATATTTATGAAAGCGGAGCGGAGGACTGCCTTGCGGCTTCAAAGCTTGGCGGCGGAGACAAAATGTGCAAATATGCCTGCGTCGGTCTCGGCAGCTGCGCCGCAGCCTGTCCTTTTGATGCCA